>NZ_NCWQ01000032.1:0-58728 GCF_002156885.1 Flavobacterium sp. AJR
TAGGTATTTTTTTTCAGAAAAATAGGATATTGATTATTTACACCCATTCCATTTTACGTTTTTAATTAAAAGAATCAATCTAAAATTAAATGAATTATAGTAAATTAGAATTCCCTTAATATTAAGTCTTAAAAAATCTTGCAAATAATGAAATCTACTACTTTAAAAAACAAGATGATTATCGCAGCTACTGGCCTTTTCTTATGCTTTTTTCTTGTGATACATCTGCTTGGTAACTTACAACTTTTTTTACCCGAAGATCAGGCAAGAGAACAATTCAATTGGTACTCTAAATTATTGTCAGGCAATATGTTTATAAAAATTATTTCCTGGGTTTTGTATTTATCCTTAATCGGACATGCAATTTATGCAATAATTGTTACTATAAAAAATAATACTGCAAGTAAACAAAACTACCATTATGACAAAAGAAATTTTGCCAGTGCATGGAATAGTCGGAACATGGGCATATTAGGTACCATCCTACTCCTATTTCTTATCATACACTTTAAGGATTTTTGGTATGTATATAAATTTACTAACCTGCCTGTAGATGCAGCAGGAAATAAGGATTTGTATGAGATTGTTGTACAATCGTATTCGCAACTTTGGTATGTAATAATTTATGAGGTATCATTTATAGCATTAGGTTTCCATCTATTACATGGTTTTTTTAGTGCCTCGAGAACAATGGGACTTTATCATCCTAAATATGTAAAAGTTATAAAAGTATTTGGATGGGGATATACCCTAATTATCACAGGAGGTTTCATGGCAATTCCTCTTTATATTTATTTAAAATAGTATGAAAATGAGAGATTCAAAAATACCAGATGGCCCACTTGCTGATAAATGGAATAATTATAAAGCCAAAGCAAAACTTGTAAATCCTGCTAACAGAAAGAAACTTACTGTTATAGTTGTAGGAACAGGACTTGCAGGATCTTCTTGTGCGGCATCACTTGCTGAACAAGGATATAACATTAAATCATTTTGTTTTCAGGATTCGCCTAGAAGAGCGCATTCAGTCGCTGCACAAGGTGGTGTAAATGCTGTTAAGAATTACAAAAACGATGGCGACAGCGTGTATAGAATGTTTTACGATACTATAAAAGGTGGAGATTTTAGATCTCGCGAAGCCAATGTGTATAGATTAGCCGAATGTTCAGCTAGTTTAATCGACCAATCGGTTGCTCAAGGTGTGCCTTTTGCAAGAGAATATGGAGGTTACTTAAACAATAGATCCTTTGGAGGTGTACAAGTTTCCAGAACCTTTTATGCCCGAGGGCAAACAGGACAGCAACTTTTGCTTGGAGCATATCAATCACTTCTTCGCCAAGTAAACACTGGTAAAGTTACCATGCATACGCGTCACGAAATGCTCGAATTGGTTTTGGTAGATGGCAAAGCCAAAGGAATTATAGCGCGTAATCTAGAAACTGGAGCCATAGAGCGTCATGCTGCCGATGCTGTAGTACTTGCAACAGGTGGTTATGGTAAGGTATATTATCTTTCTACGCTTGCTATGGGCTGCAATAGTTCGGCAATATGGCGAGCACACAAAAAAGGAGCTTATATGGCTGGCGTAAGTTGGATTCAGTTCCACCCTACTTGTCTTCCTCAACATGGAGAAAATCAGTCGAAGCTTACTCTTATGTCTGAATCGTTGCGAAATGACGGTCGCATTTGGGTTCCTAAAAAAGCGGGAGACGATAGAATTCCTAATGCTATCCCCGAAGAAGAAAGAGATTATTATTTAGAACGTCGATATCCTGCCTTTGGTAATCTTGCTCCTAGAGATATTTCTTCACGAGCTGCCAAAGAACGAATTGACTCTGGTCATGGTGCCGGACCAATGAAGAATGCTGTTTATTTGGATTTTTCGGATGCTATCGCTGTACAAGGCAAGAAAAACATCGAAGCCAAATACAGCAACCTTTTTGCTATGTATGAAAAAATTAACGGAATCGATGCTTATAAGGAACCAATGCTTATCTCGCCAGCTGCGCATTTTACGATGGGCGGACTTTGGGTAGATTATGAACTTATGACTACAATTCCTGGGTTGTTTGCTCTTGGTGAAGCCAACTTTTCAGATCATGGTGCAAATAGACTTGGTGCAAATTCTCTGCTTCAGGCTTGTGTTGATGGCTATTTTATAGCTCCCTACACTATTCCTAATTATTTGTCAGGGGAACTAAATGCTTCCCGAATTAGTACCGACCATCCCGCTTTTGCGGAAGCAGAAAAAACGGTTAGAGATCAATTAAACAGATTCTTACAAAGCAAAGGGAATTTATCAACCGATTATTTCCATAAAACCATAGGACGATTATTGTATGAAAAATGCGGATTATCCCGAAGCAAACAGAATCTTGAAGAAGCAATTGTAGCCATAAAATCTTTGAAATCATCTTTTGAAAAAGACTTACTAATAACTGGTGATGATACTTTAAATAGTGAATTAGAAAAAGCCGGACGTGTAGCCGATTATATAGAATTAGCTGAGCTTATGTGTTACGATGCATTACAAAGAGAGGAATCTTGCGGAGCGCATTTTAGAGAAGAATACCAAAGTAACGAAGGAGAAGCAGTACGAAATGATGCCGATTTTTGTTATGTGTCGGCTTGGGAATGGAAAGGAGAATCAAATCCTCCTGAACTACACAAAGAGCCTTTGGTATTTGAATCAGTAGAACTTGCAGTACGTAGCTACAAATAATTAAAACTAAAAGAGATGAAATTATATCTAAAAATATGGCGCCAATTAAATGCCAATTCCAAAGGAGAAATGGTAGATTATGAAATAGATGGTGTAACCGAACATATGTCTTTCTTAGAAATGCTCGATCTTTTAAACGAATCACTTATCCAACTACGGGAACGCGTTATAGAATTTGACCATGATTGTAGAGAAGGTATTTGCGGACAATGCGGCGTTATGATTAATGGTAGAGCACATGGCCCATTAAAACATACTACAACTTGCCAACTCCATATGCGAAGTTTTAAGGATGGCGACACTATATATATTGAACCTTTTAGAGCAACAGCTTTTCCTGTAGTTCGGGATTTAAAAATTGACCGAACCGCTTTTGATTCTATTATTACTGCTGGTGGTTATATCGGAGCTTCAACTGGACAGGCGCCCGAGGCAAATAGTATTCCTATATCCTACGAAACCGTCGAAGCGTCCTTTGATGCGGCAGCTTGTATAGGTTGTGGTGCTTGTGTTGCAACTTGCAAGAATTCTAGCGCAGCATTATTTGTTGGTGCCAAAATAACACACTTAGCATTACTCCCACAAGGAAAAATAGAAGCATCAAAAAGGGTTTTAACAATGGTAAACCAAATGGATTCTGAAGGCTTTGGAGCTTGCTCTAACACCGAAGCATGCGAAGTAGAATGTCCGCAAGGTATATCGGTACTTTCTATTGCTAAAATGAATTATGAGTATAATAAAGCATTGGTTATGAAGAAATAATTTTAAACCAACCAAAACTTAAGATTTCAACCATATAAGTTATATAAGAAAATATAAGTTTTTAGATACCTTGCTTAAATGAACTTACATCACTTATATGGTTGACTTTTAATTCATACAGCATGATTACTTTAAACCATATAAAGCGTTTAAGAAAATATAAGCTTATTAATCCTCTCCTATTTCAACCATTGCCCACGGTTTCAACCGTGGGATTCAGATTGCGATAATATATTGCGCTCCAACGGTTGAAACCGTTGGCTATGGTTATAAGATGTTGTTTGTGGATGCGATCCGTTATCCAGCTATTTTTACACAACTCACTTAAATGAACTTACATTACTTATATGGTTTAAAGATATAAGCATGATTCCTTTTGACCCAAACAAAACTTAAAGTTTGGATTTTGTAAGCATATTTTTCTAAATTTGACGTCTTAAATACATGATTTATATTATGCGTCATAACAGAAATTTTATTTGTCTTTTATCCTTACTAACGATACTGTTCTTCTCACCGTTTGCTTACTCACAAGCCACAACAACGGCTACTCCAGATACTGCTAAAACACAAGGTAGTGGAAAATTATTTGAAGATTCGACCAAGACCGATAGTGACTATCTTATGGCTATCGAAAAAGCTGGTGAGGTTTTACAATCTGCTTATAATGACGCTGTTTTTGAAGGAAGTACATTTCATCTGTTTGCAGAAATAGATAGAACCCAAAATAAACTAGATCTTATTCTAGCTAATTTAAAAGGAGCTAATCCAAATGTGCGAAATCAGCAAATGTATCGTATTGTATTAGAAGAAATTCGTCAGGAATTAGACGAACAAAATACTGCCATTAATTTACGCAACAAAAACCTTGATAAAATCAAAGGTCGATTTGCTGACTTACGCAAAGACAAAGCGCTAATTACACTATTAAAAGATACCATACTTCGCAAGCAATTTAAGAGCGAATTTTTAAATCTTAAAAAGACTTATTTAAGTACAGATAGCCTCATGAACCACAATCTAGAGGTTCTTAATACCAAAAACAGACTAACGGTACAAAGGAAAATAGCTGTTTCGAGTGCATTATTAACTGTAGAAAAAAAGCTTGAAAAATCTGGAATAAGTATTCTTGGCAGAGAATATCCTTTTATATGGAATACTAGCGATACGATTGCCAAAAAAGACATATCGCAGAATATTAAAGCAAAAGTAGCTATAGAGAATAGCGTGGTATCGTACTATTTAAATTATAGTATCGGCGGATTAATCACTCTTACATTTTTTATGGGATTATTAGCTTGGTACATTTCTCGTAATCTTAAATACCTAAAAAACAATAATCACTTTGAGAACCTTACATTACTAAATTTTAAATACTTAAATAGTGGTATTATTATTCCAGTAATTGTAATTGGGCTTAATATTGCCATCGTGAGTAATTTATATGCTCCCGCCCTATTTATAGAATCATTACAGCTAATTCTGCTTGTGGTACTTACTTTTCTATTTAAAAATCATTGGTCTAAAGAATCAATGCGAAACTTATTTCTATTAGTAGGATTGTTTTCTGCGCTTTGTTTCCTGGATTTATTTATCGGGGTTGGCTTGTTCCAACGTTGTGCTTTTATCCTAATTAATGTCTTCGGAATACGTTATGGATTAGTTCAGCTTAAGAGTATTAAGGATCAATTATACATAAAGGGATTCTTTAAATGGGCAAGTATAATATTCATAAGTTTAAATGGTTTGGCTATTATTTTTAATATTTACGGTAGAGTTTCTCTTTCAAATATGTTAAGCCTTACTGCCTTTATTGCAATTACTCAAATTATTGCACTTAGCGTACTATTAAAAATAATTCTTGAAATTATCCTTTTACAAATATATACGACAAGAATCAAACGCGGAATCGAAACCATTTTTGATCATGAGAGTTTATCAGATAATCTAAAAAGACCTTTTATAATAATAATCAGTTATATGTGGTTGGTGGTGATTGCATCCAATTTAAACATTTGGGAATCACTACGTGCATCATTTACATCACTATTAACTCACCCAAATACTATTGGTAGTATCACATTTACCTTGGGTAATATTGTTTTGTTTTTTATTATAATCTGGATGGCTCACCTTCTGCAAAAATACGTTGCTTACTTTTTTGGTGAAGTCGATGATGAGAACGAAGAAAATGTAAACAAACGCCAACATTCTAAATTATTAATAACACGTCTTGTGGTATTAATTGGAGGTTATTTATTGGCTGTAGCCGCATCAGGAATGCCGCTGGACAAACTAAGTATTTTATTGGGTGCCTTAGGAGTTGGTGTTGGACTTGGTTTGCAAAACATTGTAAGCAACTTTGTGTCGGGTATTATTTTGATTTTTGATAAACCAATACAAATTGGCGATGTAATCGAAATTAGCTCACAATCGGGTCGTGTAAAAGCAATGGGACTTCGTACAACCAAAATTAATGCTCCAAACGGTGCCGAAATAATAATTCCAAATGGTAACTTATTATCTCAAAATATTACTAACTGGACTTATACTGATAACTTTAAACTAGTCGAAATTTCCTTTGATGTTGAAGGCGACATTGTTCCAGATGATATTAATTTAATTGTACTTGAAGCACTTGAAACTCAAACATTGATAAACAATTCCAGAACTCCACAAATTTATTATACCGCCATATCTGATGGTAATTATAAATTACTAGTGAAATTCTGGTGCAGTATTTATCGCACCGAAGAAACTATTAGTAGTGCACGCCAAGTATTGTTTAGTAATTTTAAAGCTAAAGGTTTAAAATTTTCAACATAAAAAACACTTAAAAAATGGATTTTAAAATCATAGCTATGCTTTTTCTTTCCATTTTAACATTTGAGATTTGCGGTATGCAAGGGGAGAAATTCCTTTTATTTCTTTAAATTTTCTATTGAAATTTGAAATATTATTAAACCCACATAATTCTGAAACTTCCAGTACAGATAACTCTTGTGATCTGGATAATAACTTCCCTGCCCGCTCAATCCGGATTTCTATCAGGAACTGAAAAAATGTCTTGTTGGTCCGGACTTTAAAGTATTTGCAAAAAGCATTTTTAGTCATATTTGATAATGCAGCAATTTCCTCCAGAGTAATATTCTTCTGAAAATTAGTCATAACGTACTCAAAAACCGTTTGCATTCGCTTTCCTTCATTATCTGTGATTTTCTTATCATATATATAACTAGAAAGTGGCGTTTTATTCTCTTGAGATAACTTCTTTGTTATTTCCAGAAAAAGAATAAAACGATCAAATTCATTTACCTTTTTTATTTTTTTAAATGCCTTAACAACTTTATTTGAAGGATTATTAACCACAAAACCATTCTTACTGTTTTCCCAAAATGGCTGAATGTCTTTTAGAGCAGGAAGCGTAAAAAAATCTTTCCCAAAAGAGTTAGTCGTAAAAAACAATGTTAGCATTACCGAAAGCTCGTTGGTATTATTTTCACTTCTAAATACATGTGGTAAATTACTACCAATAACTACAACATCTCCTTTTTGATATGGAGAAATTGTGTCGCCTACAAAAATGGTTCCTTCGCCATTCTCGATATAGCTTATTTGTATTTCTTCGTGTTGGTGCAATTTATCATAAAAAACAAATTCTACGTCTTCTTGATAAATGAGCGAATCTTCTTTAGTTTTTGGAATCTTAAATGGAAATACTTTCATAACGGATTAATTATATTCTATAAATATAAAAAAATGTATACATATTAAGTAATAATTTTAAAAATTAGTATAAAATCGGATAATATAGTATCTTTTTGTGATAACTTACCTAATTACATATTTGCAGGTTATAAATATTTTTGAAAAAATTAAAATCGTAATTATGAGTATTCAATGGAAAGGCGTTATGCCAGCAGTTACAACAAAGTTTACTGCCGATGACAAGTTAGACTTCGACATGTTTGGAGTAAATGTAAGAGCTCAGCTCGAGGCAGGTGTTTCTGGGATTATCCTGGGAGGTACACTTGGAGAAGCAAGCACTTTATTAGAGGATGAAAAAAAAGAATTAATCAAAGAGACTATTAATATAGTTAACGGGCAAGTACCAGTGATTATGAATATAGCCGAGCAAACTACTCGGGCTGCGATTCAAGCTGCTAATAAAGCAGAAGAAAATGGTGCAAAAGGATTAATGTTATTACCTCCAATGCGTTACAATGCAGCAAGTCATGAAACAGTTACTTATTTCTCTGAAGTAGCAAAAAGTACTTCACTTCCTATCATGATTTACAACAATCCTATTGATTACAAAATTGATGTATCATTGGATATGTTTGAAGAAATTTTGAAATTTGATAATATTCAGGCAGTAAAAGAATCTACAAGAGATATATCTAATGTTACCCGAATTATAAACCGCTTTAAAGGTCGTTTAAAAGTATTATCTGGTGTTGATACATTAGCATTAGAAAGTATTTTTATGGGTTCTGACGGATGGGTTTCTGGTTTAGTAGATGCGTTTCCAGCTGAGACTGTCGCTATTTTTAAATTAGCAAAAGCTGGTAGAGCCGAAGAAGCATTGGCTATTTACAGATGGTTCTTGCCTTTGTTAGAACTAGACATTAACCCACTATTGGTACAAAATATAAAACTGGCAGAAGTTGCTACTGGTCTGGGAACAGAATTTGTTCGTGCACCAAGATTACCACTTCATGGAGCAGAAAGAGAAAGAGTTTTGGCAATCATTGCAGAAGCATTGCGTACAAGACCAACTCTTCCAGATTATAAATCCATAGTACTATAAAGCATACATTACCCGTTGAGGTAGATTATATTTTAACACGTAAAAACCTATTCGTTAAAATTGATTTGTAATTATATTATGTAAATGCAAATAAGTAAAACTTGTAGTACAATACGTCAAAATTATTTTTACAAAATCCTCCACAACGGAGTTAACAATAATATTCTTTTTTAAGTTTAGTTAGATTTGTTTTTAGTTTGGTTTGTTTTTGAGCTGGTTATTAGAGTAGATAGCCAGCTCATAAAACATAATATTTTTTTTAACAAGTCTGGATTTAATTATAATCTTAATACATAAAAAATGATTACAGGAAAAAATTATATAGGAAGCAAGCTTAAAGCTGATGGAACAAAAACCTATAAAACAATAAACCCACAGTTAAACATAGAAAATCCCTGGACATTTACAGAAGCTACTCCAGAGGAAATTGATGAAGCTGTAGCATTAGCAAATGATGCTTTTAAAGTTTATAGAAATTGTCCAGCTCAAAAAAAGGCAGATTTTCTGAATGCAATTGCTGAAGAAATCCTTGCCCTTGGCGATGAATTATTAGAGGTGTATTGTACAGAATCTGGTTTCCCAAAAGGCAGAGCCGAAGGAGAACGAGGTCGTACAATTTTTCAGTTACGCTCATTTGCAAATATGCTTGCTGAAGGGAGCTGGGTTGAAGCAACAATAGATACTGCAATTCCAGATAGACAACCTTTACCAAAAGATGATTTACGTAAAATGTTAGTTCCATTAGGACCAGTTGTTGTTTTTGGATCTAGTAACTTTCCGTTTGCATTTTCTACAGCAGGTGGCGATACAGCATCGGCATTGGCAGCAGGTTGTCCAGTAATTGTAAAGAGCCACTCTATGCATATAGGAACTGGCGAAATGGTTGCCTCGGCAGTTATAAAAGCAGCCAAAAAACACAATATGCCCGAAGGTATTTTCTCAAACCTAATTGGTAGTGGTGTAACACTTGGAGCAACTTTAGTAAAACATCCACTTGTAAAAGCGGTAGGATTTACAGGAAGTATTAATGGCGGTAGAGCTTTATTTAATTTAGCATCGCAACGTCCGGAGCCTATCCCTGTATTTGCAGAAATGGGAAGTATCAACCCTGTGGTTATTTTGCCAGAGGCTTTAGAAAAAAATAGTAATAAATGGGCAACTGCCTATGCAAATTCTATTACCTTAGGAACAGGTCAGTTTTGTACTAATCCAGGATTACTATTAGGAATAAAAGGAGAAAAATTAAATCAATTTATGGAGCAATTAGCCGAAGAAATTGAAAAAATCGCACCTTCATGTATGTTGCATCCATCTATTAAAGACGACTTTAATAATGGCAGAGAAAAAATCAAATCTCAAAATGGAGTAAGTACTATTGCGGAATATAAAGGTGAAATATCTCCTAACTATGCGCCACAAACTATACTTACAGTAAATGGTAAAACATTTTTGGAGAATGCTACATTAAGTCATGAAGTATTTGGTCCATTTTCTATTGTAGTACAATGCGAAAATGATGAGGAATTAGAAAGAATTATTAATAAATTAGACGGACAGTTAACAGGTACTATACTTGCAGAACCAAAAGAGATAGCTAATTCTAATACTATTATTGATGCCTTACAAAGCAGAGTTGGAAGATTAATTTTTAATGGCGTACCTACGGGAGTCGAAGTTTGCGCTTCGATGATTCATGGTGGTCCCTATCCTGCTTCATCGGATTCTAGATTTACAGCCGTAGGAATCCATGCCGTTAAACGTTGGGTACGACCATTTAGTTATCAAAATTGGCCAGACGAATTACTACCGAGCGCATTACAGAACCTAAATCCCTTAAAAATTACAAGAACCGTAAATGATATAATAACCAAGAAATCTATTTAGTTTATGCCAAGAAAAACTTTTTTTTGTGTCGATGCACATACTTGCGGTAACCCAGTAAGAGTGGTTGCCGGAGGCGGTCCAAATTTGGTTGGGAATAATATGAGCGAGAAACGCCAACATTTCCTGAAGGAATATGATTGGATTCGTAAAGGGCTAATGTTTGAACCACGAGGTCATGATATGATGAGCGGTAGCATACTTTATCCGCCAAGCAATCCTGAGAACGATTTTGGTATTTTATTTATCGAAACATCAGGTTGTTTGCCTATGTGTGGCCACGGAACTATCGGTACAATAACAATTGCCATCGAAGAAGGTTTGATTACGCCTAAAATTCCAGGGAAAATAAAAATGGAGGCTCCGGCAGGTTTGGTTCAGATTGAATACCAACAAACAGGTAAAAAAGTAGATTGGGTACGATTAACTAATGTAAAATCATACCTCGCTGCCGAAGGACTTACTGTAGACTGTCCTGAACTTGGCGAAATAGTTTTTGATGTTGCTTATGGCGGAAACTATTATGCAATTGTAGATCCTCAAGCTAATTTTTCGGGAGTGCAAGATTTTACGGCAGGAAAAATTGTTCAATACAGTCAGGAAGTTCGCAAGCGCATCAACGAGAAATATCCTAACCTTTTTATTCACCCAGAAAATAGTACTATTCGCGATGTAAGCCATATGCTCTGGACAGGTGATCCTATTGATCCAACATCTTCAGGAAGAAATGCTGTTTTTTATGGAGATAAAGCCATTGATCGTTCTCCGTGCGGAACAGGAACTTCGGCTAGACTTGCTCAGCTTCATGGGAAAGGCAAATTAAAGAAAGGCGAAGATTTTATTCACGAAAGTTTTATTGGCAGCAAATTTATAGGAAGAGTTGAAGAAGAAACTACTATTGGAGATATTAAAGCCATCGTGCCAAGTATACAAGGATGGGCAAAAGTATATGGCTATAACAATATAATCATTGATGAAGATGATGATCCGTATGCATTTGGTTTTCAGGTAATTTAACAAAAATATAATCCAAAATAAATCGTTGGTTTAGAGAGCATAATTCTTACCGATGATTTTTTAAATTTATAAGTATAATGAAAAAAGTAAGTATTATTGGTGGGGGAATAATCGGACTATGTTCAGCGTATTATTTAGCAAAAGAAGGATATCAAGTTGTTGTTTTCGATAAGTCGGATATGACAGATGGATGTTCCTACGGGAATGCGGGAATGATTGTTCCCTCGCATATTATTCCGTTGGCACAACCAGGAATGATTACACAAGGAATAAAATGGATGTTTGATAGTCAAAGTCCGTTTTATGTAAAGCCTAGATTAAGCATGGATTTGGCAAACTGGGGATTACAATTCTACAAACATGCCAATAAGCAACATGTAGAAAAAGCAATGCCAGCACTTTGTAATTTATCTCTTTTTAGCAAAGAATTGTACCAGGATTTTATAAAAGAAAGCAATTCTTTCTTTTATGAAAAAAAGGGTCTTTTGATGCTTTATAAAACAGAGAAAACTGCCGAAGAAATAAATCACGAAGGAAAGCTAGCCGAATGTTTTGGTCTGGAAGTAGATTACCTTTCTAAAGACGGAGTAACAAAACTAGAAACAGGAACTAGTACTGATGTAATAGGTGGTGTACATTATAAAAGTGATGCGCATATCTATCCTCAAAAATTCATGCAATTTATAAAAGATGAATTAAGCCGACTGAATGTAAAAATCCATAACCGAACTACAGTAGAAGATTTTGTAATAAAAAACAATACTATAACCGAAATACTTACTGATATGGGACCTTTTATGACCGACGAAGTTGTTTTGGCGTGTGGATCATGGAGCCCTAAAATTGCAAAAAAGCTAAATCGTTCCATTTCAATATTACCAGGAAAAGGATATAGTTTTACTCTAAAAGATGTAAATATAAAACCTTCTATTCCTGCCATTTTATGCGAAGGAAAAGTTGCTGTTACGCCTATGAACAATGATATCCGTTTTGGAGGTACAATGGAAATTACGCATACAAACGATACTAAAATCAATAAAAACAGAGTTCAGGGAATTGTTAATAGCATTAATGAGTTTTACCCTGATTTAAAAATTGAAATGCCAAAAGAAGAAGAAACATGGTACGGATTTAGACCTTGTACTCCATCAGGAATGCCAATAATTGCTAGAGATAAAAGAATAAAAAACTTAACTTTGGCAACTGGACATGCCATGATGGGATTAAGCTTGGCACCAGCAACAGGTAAAATTGTTTCGGAAATTATTTCTGGAAAAAATACCTCTGTTAATACACAAATGTTTCAATTATAAAATTATGAGATACGAATCGATACCTTCTTCTTTATTTATCGAAAACAGAAAACGTTTTTCGACAAAAATGAATCCAAATAGCATTGCTATTTTAGTTTCTAATGATGTAATGCCTAATAATGCCGATGATGTTATGGGGTTTGCACAAAATAATGATTTGTTTTACTTAACAGGAATCGATCAGGATGAAACTATTTTGGTTCTTTTTCCAGATGCTTATAAAGAAGAAAATCGAGCTATTTTATTTGTAAAAGAAGTAAGTGAGCATACTAAACTTTGGGATGGTGATTTCTTAACCAAAGAAGAAGCAACAGCAATATCGGGTATAAAAAACGTAAAGTGGATTCATGAATTTGAAAAATCTTTGCAACTTTTTGCTTTTGAATCTGATGCCTTTTATTTAGGGCACAACGAGCATATAAAAAGAGTAACATCAGAAATGACTACTCGCCAAGACCGAATGATACAATGGTGTAAAGAGAAATACCCGTTGCATCAATACGATAGAGTTGCTAAGATAACTCGTGAATTACGACCAATAAAATCAGACGAAGAAGTTGCGCTAATAAAAAAAGCTGTAGCTATTAGTGTAAAAGGTTTTAAAGGACTTCTTAGTGCTGTTAAACCAAACATAAATGAGTTTGAACTAGAAGCAGAACTTATTTATGAAGTGATAAAAAATGGAGCTACACGTCATGCTTTCAAACCTATTATTGCGTCTGGAAAAAATGCGTGTGCTTTACATTACAATTCTAATGATGCTATATGCAAAGAGAATGATATGATTCTGGTAGATTTTGGTGTTTGTTATGCCAATTATAATTCAGACACTACAAGATGTGTTCCTGCAAACGGAGTATTTTCACCTCGTCAGCGAGAAGTATATTCATCAGTTTTACATTGCTTAAAAGAAGGTTCTAAGTTATTAAAACCTGGTATTAAACATAGTGATTACGAGAAGCAAATGGCTGGTTTAATTGAAAAAGAATTAATTAAACTAGGATTAATTACCAACGAAGATATTGCCAATCAAAATCCAGATGCTCCAGCTTATAAAAAGTATTTTATGCACGGAACAGCACATCATTTAGGACTAGATGTTCATGATGTAGGATTGTATTCTCGTACTTTAGAAAAAGGAATGGTACTTACCTGCGAGCCAGGAATTTATATATTAGAAGAAGGAATCGGTTGCCGATTAGAAAATGATTACCTACTTACAGCTGATGGAAACATCAATCTCTCGGAAGCATTACCAATAGAGATTGAAGATATAGAAACACTTATTAAAAATAAATAGTCTTATACCCTCCTTTAAGACTATTAGTTTAAACAGTTACAAGAGCAATTTTGTAGCTGTTTTTTTTTGTCCTGCACGGTTTTTTTGATCTTGCAGGTAAGCTGTAAGGAACTTTAATCAAGGTTCCTTGCCCTTTTTAACCATCGTGATAATGCGTGCGTTCCAACGCTTGAAACCGTGGGTTATGGTCTATAACATCTTATTGTGTTTGGAATCCATATCGAGCTTTTAGTCTGCACCATATCATTTTAAGTTTCCTCATATTAAAAAGACAATATTATGTCTGTTTGCACAAAAAAAATCATAAAATCATGAAAGCAAGTTTCTTAAATTCCTGATTTTTAAATTTTACCAAAGACACAATTCCAATCAAAAAAATGGGCTTGTTTCATGCGATTTACCTTCGATTTATACCTCATCATTCTGGTAAATATTGTCCAATAATTTTTCTGATAAAAAACACCAAAACCTCTTTAGGTAAATAAATACTTTCAAATCTATAAAAACCCCAATATCTCAGATAAAATATACTCAAAACTAGATAACATAATCTGATTTTATGATAATATATTGGCATAAAAAAAGCTATAAATGCAAAATATTTGCACTTATTAATAATAAAACCAGTATATGAAATTCAAAATTAACTTTAGGAAAATTGCAATACTCTTTTTTGTATTTGCAACACAACTAATTCTTGCGCAAGAAAGATTAGTTACAGGAATTGTTACAGATGATGCAGGAATACCCTTACCAGGTGTTAGTGTATTAATTAAAGGATCTAAAACAGGCACACAAACAGATTTTGATGGAGCTTATTCTATCAGCGCCTCGCCTACTCAGGTTCTTTTATTTAGCTATATTGGGATGAAAACCCAAGAATTACCTGCAACTACAACCAAAGTAAACCTTAAATTGACAGGCGGTTCAACTGTTCTTAACGAAATTGTTGTTACTGCATTAGGTGTAAAAAGAGAGAAAAAATCTCTTGGTTATGCTACACAGGAAGTAAAAGGTGAAGATTTAAATAAAATAAATAACGGTAACGTAGCAAACTCTATTTCAGGTAAAGTTGCCGGTGTTGATATTAGAAGAAATAATAACATTGGTGGATCTACAAATGTTATTATTCGTGGATCTTCTTCTTTAACTAATGATAACCAAGCATTATGGGTTGTAGATGGTGTTCCTTTGAACAATGACAACACAAATACTGATAATCAACAAAGTGGAGGAAATAAAGGAGGTTATGATTACGGAAATGCTGCTTCAGACATTAACCCGGATGATATCGAGTCTATTAACGTTTTAAAAGGATCTGCTGCATCTGCACTTTATGGTTCAAGAGCTGCTAATGGAGTTATTCTTGTAACACTAAAAAAAGGAAGTAAATCTAAAGGAGGGTTAGGTATTTCTTTTAATTCTGGTGTAACTATTGGATCTGTAGATAAAAAGACATTGCCACAATACCAAAATCAATATGGTAGTGGTTATGGTGATTTTTATGGTACTGTAGATCTAGGAAGTGGTACTCATCCTTATGCAGCAACAGACGATGCTTCTTGGGGACCTAAATTCGACCCTAGTTTATTGGTTTACAACTGGAACTCTTTCTACCCGGAATTACCTACTTATGGTATTGCAACTCCATGGGCTCCTGTAAAAAAGAATCCTAACGATTTTTACCAAAATAGTCTTACTTACACAAATAACATTGCTGTTGCAGCAGGAAATGATAGCGGTGATTTTAGATTTGGTTACACAAATTACAACCAAGTACAAGGTGTTTTACCAAACAGTAACAACAGAAAAGATAACTTCAATTTCTCAGGAAGTTATAAAATTAGTGATAAAACCAAAGTATCTGCTTCTGCAAATTACCTAAAATCATATGCTAAAGGAATGAATGAAACCGGATATGGTGATGGTGGAAATAACTACTTAAGCAGTGTAAGACAATGGTATAATATGAGTGCTGATTTTCAGGATTTAGAAGATGCTTATAACATAACTGGAAGAAACACAACTTGGAGTGTTGGTGGGCCAACAGACTTAAAAATTCAATTTCATGATAACCCATATTTTCAACGTTATAACAATTACAACTCATTAAACAGAGATCGTTTCTTTGGTAATTTTGCTTTAAGCACTGATGTAACAAGTTGGTTAAATGTTGTTGGAAAAGGATCTGTAGATTTTTACCAACAATTACAAGAAGAGCGCATTGCTGTAGGTTCAAAAAGAACTCCAAATACATTAGGACAATACTCTAGATTTGACAAAACATTCCGTGAGATCAATTTAGATTTAATCTTAAATTTTAAAACGAATATCACAGAAAAAATCAAATTTTACGGATTAGTTGGAGCAAACTCAAGACGTTCTTCAAATGGTAATACTTATGTAGAAACTAATGGTGGTTTAATTGTACCTGGTAAATACATGTTGAGTAATACAGTAAATCCAATTAATTATCCAAATGAGTTCTTAGAAACTATAGGTACAAATAGTGTCTATGCTAATGCAACTTTCAACTTTGATGAAACATACTTCATAGAAGGTTCATACAGGGTAGATCAATCATCTACATTACCTAAAGAAAATAACACATATACTTATCCTTCTCTTACAGGAACTTACATCTTTAGCAATCACCTTAAAACTGATTGGTTATCATTTGGTAAACTACGTTTAAATTACGCAGAAACTGGAAATGATGCTGAATTTGCAGTAATTCAATCTACATACCCTAAGAATAGTAATTTTGGACCAAATGGAATACGTTTTTCTACCGAAAACAACAAAGCTAATAGTAACCTAAAAAGTGAACTTACTAAAGGTACTGAAGCTGGTATTGAACTTAAATTCTTAAAAAACAGAATAGGTTTAGATTTTTCTTATTACAGAACTAACACGACTAATCAGATTTTATCAATCGAGACACCTGTACAAACTGGTTATTCCAGAGCTTGGATAAATGGAGGTGATGTACAAAATAAAGGTTTTGAACTTTCATTAAATGTTATACCATTTAAAACCCAAAATTTCTCTTGGGAAGCAAGAATCAACTGGTCATCTAATAGAAATGAAGTAATTAGTCTTGATGGTGCCGATAGAATGTCTATTGGATCATTTCAAGGTGTAGGATATATTGCAGAAGTAGGAAAACCAATTGGGCAACTTATCGGAACTGGATTTAAATATTTAGATGGACAAAGAGTTGTGAAACCAAACGGAAGATATGAAACTGTAGCTGGTGCAACAATTGGTGATGTAAATCCTGAATGGACTGGAGGATTTAATAACGTTATTACTTATAAAAACCTTTCATTCAACTTCTTGATAGATGTAAAAAAAGGTGGTGATGTATATTCTTTAGACCAACAATATGGTAATACAACAGGTATATACCAAAGTACAGTAGGAAATAACCATTTAGGAAATCCTGTAAGAAATTCTATTGCAGATGGTGGAGGAATTATTCTTGGTGGTGTAAAAGCTGATGGTTCACCTAATACTACAGTTGTCTTAGCTGATTATGATACTTATAACACAATGCCACAGGAAGCATACGTTTATGATGCTTCTTATGTAAAATTACGTGAAGTTGGTTTAAGCTATAGATTTCCATCAAAATACCTAAAGAATACATTTATTAACAGTCTTGTTTTTGCTGTAAATGGTAGCAACCTATGGATCATAAGTAAAAATCTTCCTTATGCTGATCCAGAAGCTGGAATGTCATCTGGAAACTTACAAGGTTTTCAAACTGGTGTATTGCCAACATCAAAAGAGTATAACTTTAATATGAAAGTTCAATTCTAAAAAATATAAAAATGAAAAAATTAAATATAATATTCTTTGCAAGTGCACTATTGCTTTCGGCAATTTCTTGTGACGATATCGATAGCCTAAACGAGAATACTAAAGCATATACTACTGCATTACCTAGTACTTTAATGACTAGCTCTCAAGTAAATTATTCTTATTTCCTGACTAATGCATCTGTAAATGACAACAACTTTAGAGGTTATGCTCAACATTGGACTACATCTACCTATACTGATGAGGTAAATTACAATCAAACCAAAAGAAATTTAGGTAACTCTCATAATGTAGTACTTTATAGAGATGTTTTACAAGATTTTGTAATGGCCAAAAACAAAACAAACGATGAAGTAGCTTTAGGACCAATAGAAGTTGCTGTTAAAAAGAATAAAATAGCAGTTTTAGAGATTCAAATTATAATGACTTACCAAACATTGGTAGATCTTTTTGGAGACATCGTTTACACGCAAGCTTTAAATATAGAAAGTTTTCCAAATCCTAGATATGATGATGCTAAAACTGTTTATTTAGATTTAGCTGCCAGACTAGATATCGCAATTGCTAATCTAGATGATGCTTACGGTAGTTTTGGAAACGCAGATCTTATTTATAAAGGAAATGTTGGTAAATGGAAAAAATTAGCCAATAGCGTTAAATTAAAAATGGGAATGCACCTTGCAGATGTTGATCCAGCTAAAGCTAAGACTATGGTCGAAAGTGCATTTACCTCAGGTGTGATAATGAATAATGCTGAAAATGCTTTATTTCAATACTATTCAACTACAATAGATGAAAATCCATTGTATAATAGTTTGGTAAATGAAAGCCAAATTATGCCTACTGAATTTTTTGTAAATGAGTTAAATGGAAAATCCGATCCTAGAAGAGATATCTTTTTTGACCCAGCTTCAAAAATTGCAGGCGAATACAAAGGAGCGCCTTATGCACAACAAGTTTCTTATAAAAACTTCTCTAATGTAGGTTTAAAATTAAAAGAAAAAACAAATCCTGGTGTAATTTTCGATCATACAGAAACAAGTTTCTTACTTGCCGATGCAGCTAGCAGAGGTTTTAATGTAGGTGGTACTGCTGCTGATTATTACGAAGAAGGAATTCGTTCTAGTATGAAATACTGGGGAGTTTCTACTGCAGATGCTGATACTTATTTAGCCAGAACCGATGTTGCTTTTGCAACAGCTTTCGGAACTGATAAACAAAAAATTGCTTACCAACTTTGGATTGCTTACTACAACCGTGGTTTTGAAGCATGGACAGAATACAGAAGATTAGACTTCCCTATTCTTATCGCTCCAATAACTGCTGTTAGCGATGCTGAAGGAAAAGTTCCTGTAAGAAACATATATTCCCTTTTTGATTCAACATTAAACAGAGATAACTATAATGCAGCTGCAACTGCGATTGGTGGCGACAAAATGACCACAAAATTATTCTGGGATAAATTTTAATTTTGAGTTAGTAACATATTAAGTAATTCCATGAATTGAAACAGGCACCTAACAGTGCCTGTTTTTTTTATGTCAAATTTTATGGGTTTATTATTAAGCTTAGATACAAACATTTCAAAACATAGAAACATACATTTTACAAACTCTAAAAAAGACGTTTCACTTATTTAAAATCCACATAGGAAACAGCTATGTCAAAGAAATATTTATCATTTTATATTCTTTTTTAGACATAAAATCTATGTTTCTATATGTTTTATACCATCACATAGGATTACACTCAATGATAAATATTATTCAAAACAAATAATCGCAATATGAGAAATATCTATACTTAATCAGATTTATATCTGACTTTCGGTGTTGTGCGATTTTGGGCAATAATTCAAATTTTAAGATATTAACTTAAAAGATGAGAGTAATTAACGTTTTTTGACTATTTCTTTAACAGTCTTAAGATTAATTAACAATCGTTTAATGATTAATATTTCATAAATGTAAAAATCTTTTTTCGAATATGCAAGTAAAAAAATCACTAAATGCGAATTTAATCTTAAAACGATTAAAAAAAGCTTTACATATAAATACCGACATCGAGTTATCTAAATTATTGAATATCAAACCAAACACTATCTCTACATGGAAGAAAAGGGATACTTTAGATTTTAGTGCAATAATCTCAATTTGCAATGTTCATGAAATTGACTTAAATAAAATACTTTCAGAAAAAAGCCACAACGAAAAAACTAACAATATAATATTAAACAACACCCCTTTAATTAAAAGAGAGATTCAGTTTGAATATTGTCTTGGAAATGAAGATTTATTAAACACTTTACCCAAATATCATTTTCCGTTTATCCAAAGCAAAATTTCAAGAGCTTTTGAAGTAGTTGGTAATAATATGAAACCTATTATAAACGCAAATTCATTTGTAGTTTGTGAAATTGCAGATATAAATACAATAGAAGAAAATGCGATTGTAGTAATAATAAGTAAAACTAAAGGACTAATCATTAATCGAATAAGTAATGATAGCCCTTTAGAAAAAAACTTTACTTTAAGCAATGATAATGCTTTCTTTAAAAACACTACTATCGACTCTGAAGATATTAAGGAAATCTGGGCAGTAAAGAATATACTGATTAGAATTTAATTCAATCCAGATTTATTTAATGGTAATCAATCAAAGCGATTACGATTCGATAATCGTATTTATTTGCTTAAACAATTGACCATCGCTCAAGAATGCTCCTTGTTGAATTAATTCAAAAATTGAAGTATTACGATCATCGGCAAAAACTTTTTTACCAACTTTCATTTCGATAGTTTCAGTAAACATATTATCACTAAGCCATTGTAAACCTTCTTTAGTCAGGAAATCAGTTTCTGGAACTAAGGATTTCAAAACTATTGATTGCACATGTGTATCAAAACATTGAAATAAGAAAATATGATTCTTAGAAAAATGTTCTAAAAATTCGGCTCTTGAGAGAACGCCTTCCCAAATTAAATCAGAGAATACATCTAGCTCTTGCTCAGCTACCTCAGGCTTGTTTATTTTGATCGAATCCCACTCTGCCTTATCAATTGCTTGCGTTCCTAAAAAGTTAGCAAATTCGGCATGTAATTCATCAAATTGTTCTTTTGTTAATCTTGCGTATTTCATTTTTTTTTTTAGGCTTTATGCCTTACGCTATAAGCTTTAAGCAAGATGCTTTGTGCAAATAACTTTAAGTCTAATTAATTATTATCTCTTTTAAACAAAAAAATCCCGATTTACATCGGGATTTCATATTATAAATTAAAACTATTACTTTTCAGCAACAATTTCGTAAGGTAATTCAACTACAACATCTCTGTGTAATCTAATGCTTGCAGCATATTTACCAGTACGTTTTACGATACCGCTAGTAATAAATTTTCTTTCGATAGAGTTACCAGCTTTTTCTAAAGCTTCAGCAATATCTATGTTAGTGATAGAACCAAAAAGTTTCTCTCCACCAGCTTTTGCGAAAATTTTAATTTCAAGTGCTTTCAATGCTTCAGCTATTTTCTTAGCGTCATCAACAATTTTAGCCTCTTTGTGTGCTCTTTGTTTTAGGTTTTCAGCCAATACTTTTTTTGCAGAAGGAGTTGCTAAAGAAGCAAAACCTTGAGGAATTAAAAAGTTACGACCGTAACCAGCTTTTACAGATACTACATCATCTTTAAATCCTAGATTCTGTACGTCTTGTTTTAAAATAAGTTCCATGTTGTTGTCCTTATATTTGAGAAGTTAGGTTCGTTTGACGGAAACCAACAACTGTTGTTTAATATTATTTTAATAAATCGGCCACGTATGGCATTAAAGCTAAGTGACGTGCTCTCTTAACAGCTACAGACACTTTTCTTTGGTATTTTAATGAAGTTCCTGTTAAACGACGAGGAAGAATTTTTCCTTGCTCATTAACGAATTTCAATAAGAAATCTGCATCTTTATAATCGATATATTTGATTCCAGATTTTTTGAAACGACAATACTTTTTAGTTTTGTTAGTTTCTATGTTTAAAGGCGTTAAATATCTGATATCTCCGTCTTTTTTTCCTTTTGCTGATTGCTCTATTGTAGACATAATAATTAAGCTTTTGTAGATTTTAATTTTGTTCTTCTTCTCTCAGCCCAAGAAATAGCGTGTTTATCTAAACTTACAGTTAAGAAACGCATAACTCTCTCGTCACGTCTAAATTCAGTTTCAAAAGCAATAAGAACTTCTCCTGCTACTTTGAACTCAAATAAGTGATAAAAACCACTTTTTTTGTTTTGGATTTCGTAAGCCATTTTTTTCAGACCCCAATCCTCTTTTGATACCATTTCAGCTCCTCTACTAGTAAGAAATTCTTCAAATTTCGTTACTGTTTCCTTCACCTGAACCTCAGATAAAACGGGATTTAAAATGAAAACAGTTTCATAATGATTCATAAATACAATATTTATTTGTTAAAATTGGGTGCAAAAGTAACCATTTATTTTATATATCCAACACTTTTTTGCTTTTATTCGACGTATGACAAAAAATAAGCTCTAAATCTAGTTTTTTATTAAAAATAAATCTATATTTACTATTACATTCCCTAAATTTAAATGTTATGAAACTAAATTGTGTTGTAGTAGACGATAGTTCTATCCAAAGAACTATTATCTCAAAATTAGTCAATAATCATCCGAATTTACACTTAATAGGAGATTTTTCTAATGCGATTGAAGCTAGAAGTTGTATCTCTTTAAATAATATTGATTTGATATTTTTAGATATCGAAATGCCCGTTATAAATGGTTTTGATTTTTTAGATGGTCTAAAAACAAAACCTCAAATTATCTTCATTACGTCTAAAGCAGAATATGCTTTAAAGGCGTTTGATTATGACGCCACCGATTATCTACAAAAACCAATAGCAATAGATCGTTTTAATGCTTCTGTAAAAAGAGCACTAGACCTATATGCCTTACGTACAGATGTAAAAGAAGATGAAGGAGAACATATTTTTATCAAAAGTAATCTAAAAAAACTTAAAATTTTCACTGCAAAAATTAAGTGGATCGAAGCTTTTGGTGATTATGTAAGAGTTGTTACAGAAGATGATAGTAATCTTGTACTTTCGACAATGAAGTCTTTTGAAAATGATTTATCAAAAGAAAAATTTATTCGAGTACATAAATCGTATATCATCAATATCGACAAAGTAGAACGTTTTAATAGCAAGTTTGCCGAAATCGGAATCACAAAAATTCCGTTAAGTCGAAACAAAAAAGAAGACCTCGTTCGTGCTTTATCTATAACACACTAAAACGTTAATAAAAGTCGACATTTGTTACCACTCTTATCGCTCTATATTGCGCAACAGCCTCAAAACTATTCAGTATTTTCTGAATAGTTTTTTTTGTACCTCCTAACGACACATTCTGCGGAATCTTAATTAGAATCGTTCGTATATATTCATTTCTTATTCTGCTAATAACAGGTTCTTCCGGACCTAAAACTGGCATATTCAAATTCTGACTCAAAACCTGATACAACCATATCGAACCTTCTTTTAACTTATCAAAATCACGGTGTTTAAGCGTTAATTTAACCAGTCGGAAATAAGGAGGGTATTTATAAATTTGCCTGTCATACAATTGCTCTTTGTACATCCCGGCATAATCATTATTAGTTACTTGCTGAATTGTATTATGATTTGGATTATAGGTCTGGATTACAACTTTACCTTGTTTCTCTGAGCGTCCTGCACGTCCTGAAACTTGCATCATCATCTGAAAACTTCTTTCGAAAGCACGAAAATCAGGGTGAAACAACATATTATCAGCATTCATTATCCCTACCAAACTCACATTATCAAAATCTAATCCTTTGGCAAGCATTTGTGTTCCTACCAAAATATCTATTTCCCGATTTTTAAAACTATCGATAATTTTCTCAAACCCAAACTTGCCTCGAGTTGTGTCCTGATCCATTCTGCCTGTTTTGGCATTAGGAAAAAGCGCAAGTAACTCCTGCTCTATTTGCTCAGTACCAAAACCTTTGGTAGTTAAATCAATACTAGAACAACTATGGCAATTTGTTGGTTTTGCCATGCTATAACCACAATAATGGCATCGCAATTGGTTTTTATGTTTATGATAAGTAAGACTTACATCGCATTGCTGGCATTGCGGAACATGCCCACAAGTAATACATTCTATAATAGGTGAATATCCACGTCTGTTTTGAAACAATATAACCTGCTCACCTAAACTTATCGCTTCAGAAATTGCTTCGGTTAAAACATCGCTAAAATGTCCCGTCATACGTTTTCTAAAATACTTATCTTTTAAATCGACCAAGGCTATATCTGGCATCCGAACATTATTATAACGCTCTGTAACTGTTACTAACCCGAATTTCTGTGATTGTGCATTAAAATAAGTTTCTAAACTTGGCGTAGCCGAACCTAAAAGAACTTTTGCTTTATGAAAGTTTGCCAGAACAATTGCTGCATCGCGCGCATGATAACGCGGAGCAGGATCTACTTGTTTAAAAGTTTGCTCATGCTCTTCATCAACAATTAGCAATCCTAAATCTGCAAATGGCAAGAACAAAGCTGATCTTGCTCCTATTACTATTTGCGCATTTTCGGCATTTCCTAAAGTCTGATTCCAAACCTCAACACGCTCGTTATTGCTATATTTAGAATGAAAAACAGCTACTTTATTCCCAAAATGAATTCGTAATCTACTTACTAATTGTGTCGTAAGTGCAATTTCGGGCAACAAATATAAAACCTGTCTTCCTGTTGCCAAATACTCTTCTATAAGTTTTATATAAATTTCGGTCTTACCACTGGAAGTTACTCCATGAAGTAAACAAACTTCTTTTTCGATAAAACTAGTTTTGATATCTTCGAAAGCTATTTGCTGAACCGAACTTAGTTGTAGTTCTTTTTCAGTACTTTTTCCTGTAAAATTAATTCGGTCTTGTTGTAAAAAATACTCTTCAAAGATTTCTTTTTCAATTAAGGCTTTTACAACTGCCGATGATGATTGTGAGGCTTCTACCAATTTCTTAACCGTTATTGGTTTCTTTTCGGCTGCACTTAACTGAAAATATGCCATAACAATTTCTTTTTGTTTGGCAGCATTTTTAAGCACGTCTAGCAACTCACTTAATCCCTGGTTAGAATCATACTTGCTATGCAACTTAACATAACGAACTAATTTTGGCTTGTAACTTTCTTGTATTTCCTGCTGAAGTACAACAATATCTTTATCTATTAATTTTTGAAGAATAGGAAAAATATTCTTTTTATTTAAAATCGAAACGATATCCTGAACTTTAAGTGAACTCTGATGTTGCAATGCTTCGTAAACCAAATACTCTTCGTCTGTTAAAACAGTTTGATCAATAAAAACATCTGCTTTATGCGAAATCACTGTTTCACTCTCTAGTAATAATCCGCTTGGGAATGCACCACGATATACATCGCCAATAGCACACATATAATAAGAAGCAATCCAGAGCCAATGCGTTATTTGAATTTCGGTAGCGATTGGTTTTTCATCCAGAATTTGATGAATTTCTTTGGCTTCATACAGCGTTGGTTCATCCTGATGTATATCCAGAACTAATGCGGTGTACATTTTGCTTTTACCAAAAGGCACAGCAACACGCATCCCTTTCTGAATAAAATTAAACTCTGCTTCGGAAATACGGTACGTAAACGTTTTGGCTAATGAAAGTGGTAAAATGACTTCTACAAAATGCATTTTAAAGATATGTATGATTTAAAATAATAGTATTTGAAATACTATTATTTAGTTTTTAATTTTAAAGCAAATTTACTTTTTATCTGAATTCCCAGAAGCTTTTGCTGCATTATATTCTCTTACCATTTTTAAGGTATGGTTAAGAGATTGGAGATCTTTCCAATCATCATGTCCTGTGATGATATATACTGGTTTTTTGAATTTTGCCTGAACTTTTTTAATAGATTGCTCCCATTCTTTTACATCAGAATCTCCTAAGTAACCTAAATCTGTTGCATCGGTACTTTTTACAAAACATCCTCCGTACAGTATTTTTTCTTTATTAAACCAAACTACAACATTGTCTGGCGCATGTCCCTTACCTGGATAAAACACCTCAAAACGGTGCTGCCCAACTGTAAATGTAGTATCGTTTGGTATTATAAACTCAGCCCTTTTTTTACCTTCTTTTTCAAGAATCTGATCGGTTAGTTTTATAGTATATGTTTTTATACCTTTTTGTTTATAAAATCCCAAGCCTCCTGCTCTATCCTCGTGCGAATGTGTTGCAATATGCATAACAACATCTTTATGATGCCTAGCTTTTATGCTATCTAGCAATGGCTGAAATTGTGCTTCGTCCCAAGGGGCATCAAATAACACAACACCTTTATCTGTAAGCAGATACATGGAGTTGGCAGAAATCAGGGTTCCTTTGTAATCGTGAAAAGTTTTATAAACATAAAAGTCACCTGTAAGATGACTTATTTGTAATTTATTATTTTCTGTTTGTCCAAAAGATTTTGTAAATCCTATGAGCAAAAATAATATCATTAATTTATTTCGCATTTTTTTTATAACTCAATTAAGTTTATTTAACTCTTACCCAATATTGTGTTTTTCCTAAAAGAGAAAACCCAATAAATCCGCGTAATTTCAATTTATTTGCAGAGTCTAATGTAATATAACATTTGTACACTTTACCGTTTGTTGGATCTAAAATTGTTCCTCCGTTGTACTCATCACCATCTTTCTTTAAACCATTTATGATTACCATTCCTAAGATAGGCTTGTTTTTGAGCGCTCCTGAGCACGAAGTACACACATCTTTTTTGTGATCTTCACGAAGAATCTCAACTACTTTACCATAAATTTTACCTGATTGTTCATACACTTCTACAATCGATTTTGCTTCGCCTGTTTGATCATCAATAGTTTTCCATTTTCCGATTACAGTTTGACTTTGTACGTTGCCTATTACTACAAATAATAAGCCCATTGTTAAGATCCAGTTTTTCATGATGTTTGTTTTTTAGCCCTGATTACAGCGACATCCTTTATCCCGATTCTTTTAGGGATAAAGATATAGCGGAAAGCAGGAATAGCTTCTAAATGTTATTATTATTTTTTTGTCTTAATTTTCTGATTGTGGCATTTAGTTCGAAACCCAAAAGCAAAATCATACAGTTTATCCAAATGTAAAACATTAGAATTAATAATGTACCAATTGAGCCATAAAGTTCATTGTATTTTGAGAATTTTATAACCCAAATCCCAAAAAAGTATGAAGATATAACAATTAGGATTGTTGTAAATACGGAACCAATACTTATAAACGGCACTTTATTATACTGCTTGGTACCATAACGCAATAATATAGAAGATGTTATCAAAATCATTAAGATTACAAATAAGTAACGCCCCATGATAATAAGAGGAATCCTATCGCTTAGAACATCCTGAATTGTTGTTTTTTGGATAAATACCTCAAAAACAACAATTGTAGCAACGGTTACAAATAATATAATTGTCATGACAAGCGATATTGCTAAGGCTACTAAATATTGACGAAAAAAACCTCGTTTATCAAAGACATGTTTTGATGATTCGAAACCACTAAGGATCCCGTTAATCCCATTTCCCATTAAAAAAATGGAAAGTAAAAACCCCGATGATAATAAGCCTGAATGACTATTATTTAAAATATCGCTAATAATTTTGCTAATTGCATCATACGTATTTGGCGGAACTCCTTGCTGTACAAACTGCAAAAAATCTTGTTGAAATCCATCAATCGGAATAAACGGAATTAAGTTAAGTATAAACAGCGCAAACGGAAACAATGCCATAAAAAAACTAAAAGAAACAGCACTTGCATGGTATGAAAATGCTCCTTCGATGATTCCAATAGTATATAATTCGAGTAAATCATACAATGAAAATCCTTCGAGCCATGGCAGTTTTATATTCTTTAAGAGACGAACCAGATAGCGTACTACAGGAACTTTATCAAGTCGCTCTTCTATTTCTACAGACATACTTTTTAAATTTTAGATTTTTGAGTTTAGATTACAATTCTAACTCACAAGTCGTAAGTCATAATTAAAACTTAAACTAAAATGCTTTTAAACTCAAATCCATATTATAAACCGAATGCGTTAATGCGCCCGAAGAAATATAATCGACTCCACATAAAGCATATTCACGAATTGTTTTTTCGTTAATGTTACCTGAAGATTCTGTTTGGCATTTATCACCGATTAATTCAACCGCTTTTTTAGTATCTTCATAATTAAAATTATCTATTAAAATACGGAAAACGCCATCACTTTGTAGAATTTCTCTAATTTCATCAAGACTTCTGGCTTCGACAATTATCTTTAAATCAAGGTTGTTTTCTTTAAGATAGGCTTGGGTTTTGGCTATAGCCAAAGTTATACCGCCAGCAAAATCGATATGATTATCCTTAAGCATTACCATATCATAAAGTGCAAATCGATGATTTTCGCCACCTCCTATTTTTACTGCCCATTTCTCGGCAACACGAAAATTTGGTGTCGTTTTACGGGTGTCTAATATCTTGGCATTTGTACCTTTTAAAAGCTGTACATATTGGTTTGTTTTAGTAGCTATTGCCGACATACGTTGCATCGAGTTAAGCACAACACGCTCCGATTTTAAAATCGATTGTGAACTACCTGTAACATGCAGTACGATATCTCCGTATTTAACTGGAGTTCCATCTTCGATGAATGTCTCGACTTTTAAACTTGGGTCAACATAATTAAAAATCATTTTAGCAAAAGCAACTCCTGCAATTATTCCATCTTCTTTTACCAATAATTTGGCTTTTCCTTGTGCATCTGCAGGAATACAAGCCAGAGAACTATAATCTCCTGTGCCTACATCTTCGCGAATTGCATTAAAAATAAGCAATTGTAACTCGTTCTGAAATTGTACTTCGTTAATCATTTTGTATGAATTTTAATAGAATGCTAAAGTAGGATATATTTTGTGGATTTGAAAATTTAGACGATTTGAAAATTTAAAACACAACTTTTATTAATATCTGACGGAAAAAGTCTTTAGCGAAAATATACAATCTCTGTCCCGAAATTTCTGAATAATCTCCATGAGTTTCACAACACTGAATCCTCTGATTCTCTGAACTTCAGAAATAAAAAATGTCTTAAAATACTTTTTTAAAAACTTTTAGTAGTAGATAGTCTTTTCGTTTTTAAACAAATTCGCAATGTAAATATAATCT
This sequence comes from Flavobacterium sp. AJR, assembly GCF_002156885.1. Classification (NCBI taxonomy): domain Bacteria; kingdom Pseudomonadati; phylum Bacteroidota; class Flavobacteriia; order Flavobacteriales; family Flavobacteriaceae; genus Flavobacterium; species Flavobacterium sp. AJR. Next base: position 28,909 of record NZ_NCWQ01000032.1, read on the forward strand.
TACTATTAAAAGACTAAATAAAGCTGATTTATTAGTCCAAAAAAAGTTTTACTGGTGCATTTTTAAAGTACTCATTCTAATTTATGACACTCAATTTTAAAAAAAATTAAATTCTTATTTATGAAAAAAATTATTCTCTTACTCTTCTGCATAACAATTATTACTTCGTGTGAAAAAGAAGATTTGACTTCGGCTGCTACAACCGCAACCACTAAATCTCTTACTACAAAACAAGTAACGACAAACAGTCTCGATGCTTATCCTAACAAACGACAAAATAATTATCCTATCGTACTGGTTCACGGAATGTGCGGCTGGGGACGCGATGAAATGCTTGGTTATCGTTATTGGGGCGGACTTGGAGATACTCAAACCTATTTAAACCTTTACGGATATAAAACTTTTACGGCATCGGTAGGGCCGATATCTAGTAATTGGGATCGTGCTGTTGAGCTTTACTATAATATCGTAGGCGGAAGAGTAGATTATGGCGCTGCGCATGCTCTAAAACATGGACATAACCGTTATGGCGATACTTATCCTGGATTTTACAAACAATGGAGTGCTACTAATAAAGTACATATTGTTGGTCATAGTTTAGGTGGTGCGTCTCCAAGATTTTTAATTCAGCTACTAGAAAATGGAGATGCAGCAGAAAAAGCTTATGTCCCTAGTGGTCAAGAAGCTCCGACTTCGGACTTATTTAAAGGAAATAAAAAAAATTGGGTAGCAAGTCTTACGTCAATTGCGGGTGTGCAAAATGGTGCTTTAACTGTAGATTCTGGCTATTTTAGAGAGGATCTTATGAAAATGGTACTTGGAATGGGTGCTATAGGAGGAATTGGACTAGAGCAAAATACATTTTACAATTTTGACCTTGGACAATGGGGATTACAACGCCAAAAAAATGAAACTGTAAAGGCATATTTTGACAGAATATTTGACAAAACATCTTCTGGCGCTCCATCATCGGCTCGTTTTTGGAATTCGCAAGATAATTGTATGTATGACTTGAGTGTAAAAGCAATGCAGGTACAAAACGAATGGGTTAAGAGTTCGCCAAATGTTTATTATGCATCATATACATTTAATGACATGGTTGAGCAAACTAATGGAACTTGGTCACCTGCCTCTACTATGAGTCTTTTGTTTAAACTTGAAGCTGCTAATATAGGCCGAACTACAGCAAGCTTACCTCTTGGTTTTTTAAATTGGAGACCAAATGATGGACTAGTAAGTGTAGTTTCAAGTCAATATCCTATTGGGCATGATTATGTATTAATGGATCCGCTTAACAGAAAGTTGGCGCCAAAAGGTGTTTGGGATGTGCATCCAACTATTAAAGGGCAAGATCACTTAAGTATTGTGGCTCCTGATTATTTACAATCAACTAGTACTTGGCTAAATAAATTTTATTTAGATATTGCCAAAGACTTATCTTATTTGCCAAAATAATATTTTAAATTTACCATTAAGGGATTAAGATTATCTTCTATTTACCATTAAGAAATTAAGAAAGATTAAGCTTTACACTTTATGAAACTTAATGCCTTAATGGTTTAAACATTATTACTCATATCTTCTTTTCATCATTAAGAGATATGGTTTAAAATGGTTCGCTTTTTTATTTTTTGTATGCTCTCTATTAAATATCTTTGAACTTCAATTTACTATCAAATGGGATTAATTAAAGATATTTACTCGATTGCTTTTTACGAAAATTTTACTGATTGTGTAGCTAAAGTCATTCCTGAGTTTGACAAACAACACTTTATGAATTTGATTTTTGATGCTGATTTTGTCAATAAAGAATGGAAAGATCGCATGCAGCATACTACAATTGTCTTACATGAATTTATGCCTAAAGACTTTGGAAAAGCAGTTTTAACAATTGAGAATATTATCGAGAATTTAAAGAAAAACAAATTTACTGATGGTAATCTGGCTTTTATCTTTTTTGCTGATTATATAGAGAAATATGGTATTGATGATTTTAAAACAAGCGCAAAAGCATTTGTAATGATTACGCAATTTATAAGTTGCGAGTTTGCCGTTCGCCCATTTATTATTAAATACCATCAGGATATGATTGATGAAATGATAAAATGGTCTTTGCATGAAAATCACCATGTAAGACGTTTGGCAAGCGAAGGTTCTCGTTCTCGATTACCTTGGGCAATGGCTATTCCTGCCTTAAAGAAAGACCCTACGCCAATTTTACCAATATTAGAAAATTTAAAAACTGACTCGTCCGAGTATGTTCGTCGTAGTGTTGCCAACAACCTCAACGACATTGTAAAAGACAATCCCGAAATTGTACTTGATATTGCTGCCAAATGGCAAAATATAAGCCCAGAAACCGATGCTATTATCAAACATGGTTCTCGCACTTTACTAAAACAAGGTAATGTAGATATCCTGAAACATTATGGCTTAGAGAGTACTAATATCCTATTATCAGAATTTGAAATTGGTACTCCAAAAGTAAAAATTGGCGAATACCTAGAATTTCAGCTTTCATTGAATAATGCTAACTCTGAGAGTAAAACTATTCGATTAGAATATGCCGTTTATTATCAGAAATCAAAAGGCCATCTGGCTAAAAAAGTATTCAAAATTAGTGAGCGTATTTATCAGCCAAATCAATTGGTTAAGATTAAAAGAAACCAATCATTTAAGGTAATCACAACACGTGTATTTCATTTAGGAAAACATCAATTATCGATAATTATTAATGGCACTGAAAGCGAATTATTAGATTTCAAATTGGTTTAATACTAAGAATAAAACAGTTGTTTCTTTAAAAACCATATAAGTGATATAAGGAAATATAAGTTTTCCTTAAATGAACTTACATAACTTATATGGTTCGTTTTTTTTAAATTTAGATAAAAAAAATAGGTATTTCCTGAGCAAGACCTTACTTATACCTCAAGGTTTTACACTAAAACTATGTTATTATTCTGCTAAAAAACATAAATATTTTTTAAAATATCAGACTTTTATCTGTAATTTTACTGCCGTGAAATGGATTAACATCATATTATCAGTTTATTTAATCGTGCTATCGTGCTTGCCTTGTGCAGATACGCTGGAAAGCGAAACTAAATCGCATACAAGCGAAATAGTAAGTAAAGATAATGGTCATCAATCTCACACAAAAGGATTGGACCTTTGTGCTCCTTTCTGTAGTTGTAATTGTTGCGCAGCTCAAGTTTTAACTGCAGCTCCTGCTATTACATGGATTTTTACTGAAGAGACAGCTCTTATTAAAAAGCCTTTATCATCTTATCATTCAATTCTTGCTTCCAATTTCTACGGAAGTATTTGGCAACCGCCCCAAATAGTATAATGTAGCCCGCCCCGACGCTTCGGGATACGGGTAAATGTGTTGTGGTGTACCACAAAAAAACAGGCGATTTCTCGTCCTGATTTCTCATTCATTATATCCCGAAAATGTTAGATAAGATTATACAATTTAGTATAAAGAATAAATTCATTATACTATTACTAACCTTGGTTCTTATAGCCTGGGGAAGTTTTTCACTTAAAAATTTACCGCTCGATGCGCTTCCTGATATTACAAATAATCAGGTGCAAATTATTACTACCGCTCCTACTCTTGCAAGTCAGGAAGTAGAACAATTAATAACCTATCCGATAGAACAATCTCTAAAAACAATTCCGAAAGTAATTGAACTTAGAAGTATTTCTCGTTTCGGATTATCGGTTGTTACAGTTGTTTTTGAAGAAAATGCCGATACCTATTGGGCACGTGAACAAGTATTCCAGAGATTAAAACAAGCCGAAGAAAACATTCCTAAATATGCAGGAACGCCAGAATTGGCTCCAATTACAACAGGTCTTGGCGAAATTTATCAATACGATGTTTATGCCAAAAAAGGCTACGAAGATAAATACAATGCTACCAGTTTAAGAACGATTCAGGATTGGATTATCGTACCACAATTACAAGGTGTAAAAGGTGTTGCCGAAGTAAGCACTTGGGGAGGAAGCGTAAAACAATACGAAATTGCTGTTGACCCAAACCGCTTAAATAGTGCCGGAGTTACGATTACAGAAATTTTTGACGCTCTCGAAAAAAACAACCAAAATACTGGTGGTGCTTATATCGAAAAAGATGAATTCGCTTATTTTATTCGTGGTGTTGGTATGGCATCTGGAATAAAAGATATAGGAAACATTGTTATTAAAAACAGAAATGCTACTCCTATTTTGGTTCGTGATGTTGCAACGGTACAATTAGGAAATGCCATTCGTTTTGGTGCTACAACCAAAGATGGTAAAGGCGAAATTGTAGGTGGTTTAACGCTAATGCTAAAAGGAGAAAACTCTAAAGCAGTTGTAGAGCGTGTAAAAGAAAAAATGATTGAGGTAAACAAAATGCTACCCGAAGGTGTTGTTGCCGAAGCATTTATTGACCGAAGCAAACTGGTAGATAATGCAATAGGAACTGTTACTAAGAACTTACTGGAAGGAGCTTTAATTGTAATTTTTGTACTGATATTATTCTTAGGAAACCTTCGTGCAGGACTAATTGTAGCTTCAGTGATTCCGCTAGCCATGCTTTTTGCTGTAATCTTAATGAATGCCTTTGGTGTAAGCGGAAACTTAATGAGTCTTGGAGCAATTGACTTTGGAATTATTGTCGATGGTGCCGTAATTATTGTCGAAGCCACGATGCATCATTTGCAAAAACTCAAGAAGAAAAAAGAATTAACCCAATCTGAAATGGACGAAGAAGTATATGCTTCGGCTTCAAAAATCAGAAATAGTGCTGCTTTTGGAGAAATCATCATCCTGATTGTTTATCTCCCAATATTAGCTTTAGTTGGAACCGAAGGGAAAATGTTTAAACCAATGGCAATGACAGTTGGTTTTGCCGTTATTGGTGCATTTATATTATCGCTTACTTATGTCCCGATGATGAGTGCCATGTTTTTATCTAAAAACACTGAGCATAAACCTAACTTTAGTGACAGAATGATGGCTTGGTTCGAAAAAATATATGCTCCATTCTTAGATAAAGCATTGCGTTTTAAGAAAGCTGTTTTAGGTATTGCTGTTACATTATTTGTTCTTGCTCTTGTAACGTTTCAAAACATGGGAGGAGAATTTATTCCTACTATCGAAGAAGGAGATTTGGCTATTAATGCTACTATCATGACAGGAAGTTCTTTATCGCAAATGATAAAAACAACAACGCAATATGAGAAAATGCTTAAAGCAAAATTCCCAGAGATTAAAACCATTGTAACCAAGATAGGAAGTGGCGAAATCCCAACTGACCCTATGCCTATAGAAAGTGGAGATTTGATTATTGTGCTAAAAGACAAAAAAGAATGGACGAGCGCAGATAATTGGCAAGACCTTGCACATATGATGAAAGAGGAAATGGAAAAAATTCCTGGAGCCAATATCGAAGTTTCTCAGCCTATTCAAATGCGTTTTAACGAATTAATGACAGGTAGCCGAAGTGATATTGCTATTAAAATTTTTGGAGATAATCTGGATGTTCTGGAAAGAAAAGCCAATGAATTAATTTCAAAAATCAATAAAATTGAAGGTATTGGTGACCTTAAAGCCGATAAAGTAAGTGGATTGCCTCAGATTACCATTAAATACGATTATGATAAAATCGCTTTGTATGGTTTGAATATCGAGGATTTAAACAAAATTCTTCGTTCTTCGTTTGCTGGAGAAGCTGCAGGTAAAATCTATGAAGAAAACAGACGATTTGATATAGTAGTTCGTATGAACAAAGACAATCGTAACGACATTAACGATGTGAGTAATTTATTTATTCCGTTACCAAATGGTCAGCAAGTGCCGCTTTCGCAAGTTGCAACTGTCGATTATGAGCAAGGTCCAGTACAGGTAATTCGTGAAGACGGTAAACGTAGAATAACTATCGGACTAAATGTTCGCGGACGTGATGTAAAAAGTGTTGTAGAAGAAATTCAGCAAAAACTGGATAACAATTTCAAACTTCCTGCAGGATATTATGTTACTTACGGAGGACAATTTGAAAACTTAATCGAAGCTAATAAGCGTCTTTCTATTGCTTTACCAATCGCTTTGTGTTTAATTTTGGTTTTACTTTATTTTACTTTTAAAAGCACTAAACAAGCCGCTTTGATATTTACCGCAATTCCGCTTTCGGCAATTGGTGGTGTATTTGCATTGTGGATGCGTGGAATGCCGTTTAGTATTTCGGCAGGAATTGGTTTTATTGCTTTATTTGGAATTGCAGTGTTAAACGGAATTGTACTAATATCTTACTTTAACCAGCTTAAAGCCGAAGGTATTACAGATCCTTTACAACGTGTATTAATTGGAACCAAAACAAGATTACGTCCTGTTTTAATGACCGCAGCCGTAGCCTCTTTAGGTTTCTTACCAATGGCATTATCTACTAGTGGCGGTGCCGAAGTACAAAAACCTCTTGCAACTGTTGTAATAGGCGGTTTATTCTCGGCTACATTACTTACGCTTATTGTTTTGCCGATACTATACTTATTATTCGAAACAAAAATTAAAAGAAAAACGACAATGATAAAACCTATAGTAACAGTGCTTTTATTACTTATTAGCAGCTTTTCTTTTGCACAAAACAACCAACCTATTGGTTTGGATAAAGCAATCGAAATGGCAAAAACTAATAGTATTAACTTAAAAATCGCTGATAAAGAGATAGAAAAACAAACGGTGCTTAAAAAGACAGCGTTTCAACCCGACCCTTTACAAGTAGAATATCAGGGAGGGCAATTTAATAGTGCTTCATATGATAATAATGTTTCGGTACAGCAATATTTTCCTATCGGAAAAATTACCAAAGCCAACCGACAATTGCAGGAAGAACTGGTAAAACTGGCCGAAAAGCAAAAAGCTTTATCAGAATATGAAATCGAAAAAGCAGTAACATTAGCCTATTATCAATATCTATACGGTGTTTCTGTTCAAAAACTAAATACTGAATTATTCAATGTGTATGCTTTGTTCCTAAAAAATGCAGAACTTCGTTTTAAAACAGGCGAAAGTGGCAATATAGAAGTTATTAGCGCAAAGGCTAAATCTAAAGAAATTGAGACACAAAAAGCACAATTAGAATACGATTTGGCTATTTACCAGAAGCAATTACAGTTTTTTGTTCGAACAAAAGAAAACATTGTGCCTGATAGTACTACACCGCTTCAATTTGCTTCTCTTACGGAATCTAATAAATCGAAAGTAGAGGGCTTGATGAATGATTATTATCAGCAACAAATTTCGGTTTTCCAAAAAGAAGCCAATACGTTTAAAGCACAACGTACACCAAAATTAGGTTTAGGTTATTTTGCTCAAACTATCGATACTAAATCCATGTTTCAGGGATTTACGGCAGGTTTACAAATTCCGTTGTTTGGAGGTGTAAATACGGCTAAAGCCAAAGCAGCTTCGATAAGTATTGCGCAATCACAACTGGAATTAGAGAAAAATCAATTTTCACTGGAATTACAAATGCAGGAACTACAAAATGAATTTGAAAAACAGGAAAAAGGGTTACATTATTATCAAACAGAAGGTTTGCAGTATGCAGAACAAATTATTACGACAGCACAAAAAAGTTATGCTAACGGAGATATGAGTTATTGGACGTATATCAGTTTTTTAAATCAAGCAATTGATATCAAAAAACAATATGCTGAGACTTTGAATACATACAATCAAAGTGCCATTCGATTACAATTTCCAACAATTTCCAATAACTAATATTCCATACAATGAAAAATATAAAGAACACAATACTCCGAACTTCTACTCTACTTCCAATTGCTTTTTTAATGCTGGCTTTAACATCATGCAACGAAAAGAAAACAGAAGAAGCACATGAAGAAGAAAAGGAACAAACAGAAGTATCATTAACCGAAGCGCAATTTAAGACAGTTGGAATTCAATTTGGTAAAGTCGAAAATCGCAACCTCAACACCATTATTAAAGCCAATGGATACACAACAGTTCCTCCTCAAAATTCGGCTCAAATAGCTACATTACTTGGCGGAACAGTTAAAGATATCTTTGTTCTGGAAGGTACTTTTGTAAATAAAGGAAAAGTTTTGGCAACCATCCAAAATCTTGAAGTTGTTGGAATGTTAGAAGATTATAAATCGGCTACAGCCAATATCGAGTATTTGCAATTGGAATACAATCGTCAGAAAACATTGGCTGATGAAAATGTAAATCCCCGAAAAATATTTCAGGAAGTAAAAGCAAAATTAGCCGTAGAAAAAGCAAGAGCACAAGCTGCAAAAAATAGATTGCAAGCATTAAATGTAAGCACAAGCAGTAACAGCGCATTAATACCTATTACATCGCCAATAAGTGGTTATGTGGGGAAAATAAGCATTGCCAAAGGCGCATTTGCAGATACAGGAATCCCGTTGTTTGAAGTTGTTGATAATAGCCAGATGCACTTAGATTTAAACGTATATGAAAAAGATTTAGGTTCGATTTCAATCGGTCAGGAAGTCGATTTTATTCTTACCAATCAATCTAATAAATCGATAAAAGGAAAAATATTTGGTATTAATAAATCGTTTTCTAACGAAAGTAAAACTGTTGCGGTTCACGCCAAAATAAACCCAGATGATGCCAAAGGATTAATATCAGGAATGTATGTTTCGGCTAATATCAATTTAAACAGTGCCACAGTTCCATCTTTACCTAAAGCAGCTGTTGTAAAAAATGGGGATAAATTTTTTATCTACATAAAAGAAGATTCACATCCTCATCCTGAAAAAGGAGCGAAACAAGAATCTGAAGCAGAACACAAAGAGGAGCATGAAGAAATACACTTTAAAGCTATAGAAGTTATTCCTGGTACAACCGATATGGGATATACCGAAATAAAATTTGTAACTTCAATCCCTGAGAATAGTCAAATTGTTACACAGGGTGCTTTCTACTTATTAGCAGCCCAAAAAGGCGGTGGAGAACACACACATTAATTTTTATATGAATAATAAGCAACATTGGGAAAATGTATTCACGACCAAAACTCCAAATGAAGTAAGCTGGACACAAGAATATCCTAAAACTGCAATAGATTATATAGAAAACATAAAACTATCAAAAACTGCCAATATCATTGATGTTGGCGGTGGTGATAGTAATCTGGTCGATGCTTTATTAGACAAAGGTTTTCTAAACATTTGGATATTGGATATTTCTGCTGCTGCACTAGAAAAAACAAAAATACGCTTAGGCGAAAAAGCTAATTCAGTACGTTGGATTGTCTCGGATATTACAGAATTTATCCCTGATGTAAAATTCGATTTTTGGCATGACAGAGCCGTTTTCCATTTTCTAACTAATGACGAAAGTATCAATAAATATGTCTCCATTATCAGTAATGCAGTCAATCCTAATGGTCATTTTTTATTAGGCACATTTTCAGAAAATGGACCATTAAAATGTAGCGGATTAGAAATAAAGCAATATTCTGAAAAGACAATGAAAAATACGTTTAATAAAAGTTTTGAAACAATAAAATGTTTTACAGAAGATCATATTACACCATTTAACACAACACAGAATTTTCAATTTTGTGGATTTAAAAAGAAATAAATATGAACCATCAACATAAACCCGACGAGAATAATAAGCAAGTAGATTGTAAAGTCCCCGATAAAAAATCTTCAAAAAATACGAATTCAGGATGTTGTTCCCATGATGAGCAAGAAACTCATGATGATCACGACGGGCACGACCATTCAGGAGGAGACCAAACCGTTTTCCAGATGTTTGCTCCAGCAATAATTAGCTTTGCTTTATTAATTATTGCTATTGTTTTTGATAATTATTTGCCACAAAACTGGTTTACGGGATGGATACGAATCGTTTGGTATGTAATTGCCTATTTACCCGTAGGTTTTCCAGTCGTTAAAGAAGCATTAGAAAGCGCCCGAAAGGGTTCTTTCTTTTCAGAATTTTTGCTCATGAGTATTGCTACAATCGGAGCTTTTGCCATTGGTGAATATCCCGAAGGAGTTGCAGTAATGTTATTTTATGCTATTGGCGAAACTTTCCAAACACTGGCAGTTACCAGAGCAAAAGCAAACATTAAATCATTACTCGACCAACGTCCTGATGAGGTTACTATTCTGGAAAATAATCAGCCAAAAATAACTAAAGCCGAAAGCGTTCAAATTGGGTCTATTATTCAGCTTAAACCTGGAGAAAAACTAGGTTTAGATGGAGAATTACTCTCTGATAATGCTTCATTTAATACAGCGGCTTTAACAGGCGAAAGTAAACCTGACACCAAGAGCAAAGGTGAAAGTGTTTTGGCAGGAATGATAAATCTAAACTCAGTAGCCGAAGTACGCGTTACTGCATTATATACCGATAGTAAATTATCTAAGATTCTTGAAATGGTTCAGGATGCAACAGCCAAGAAAGCGCCAACTGAATTGTTCATTAGGAAATTTGCCAAAGTATATACACCATTTGTAGTGTATTCCGCTATTGCAATTTGTTTATTGCCTTACTTCTTTGTAGATGAATATATCTTCCGCGATTGGTTGTACCGAGCATTGGTATTCTTGGTTATTTCCTGTCCTTGTGCCTTGGTTATTTCTATTCCGCTAGGTTATTTTGGTGGAATTGGAGCAGCAAGTAAAAACGGAATCTTGTTTAAAGGCTCTAGTTTCCTTGATATCATGGCAGCTATTCAAGTTGTTGTAATGGATAAAACAGGAACATTGACCAAAGGTGTTTTTAAAGTTCAGAAAGTAGTTGCGTTAGATATTCCAGAAGCAGATTTAGTAAAATATACCGCAGCACTCGAAACCAAATCAACGCATCCAGTAGGAACTGCCATAATCGAATATGCAAAAGGTACCGAAAAAGGTGTTTCTGTTACTGATGTAGAAGAAATTGCAGGTCATGGTTTAAAAGGAAAAGTTGATGGAAACGAAATCTTGGCAGGTAATGCTAAACTATTAAAGAAATTCAACATAAGTTATGATTCCGAGATAGACAATACACCGTTTACTATAATCGTAATTGCCATTAACCAGAAATATGCAGGTTACTTTTTAATCGCCGATGAAATTAAAGAAGATGCCAAACAAGCGATTCAAAGCTTACATAGTATAAACGTAAAAACAGTTATGCTCTCGGGAGATAAAACTGCTGTTGTTAATGCTGTTGCAAAAGAACTAAATATCGATGAAGCCTATGGAGATTTATTGCCGGAGAATAAAGTCGAGAAAGTAACAGCACTTAAAGATAAAAACCTAAAAATTGCCTTTGTAGGAGATGGTGTAAATGATGCGCCAGTTGTTGCTCTTGCTCATGCAGGTATTGCAATGGGCGGTTTAGGAAGTGATGCTACAATTGAAACTGCAGATATCGTTATCCAAAACGACCAACCAACAAAAATTTATACTGCTATAAACATTGGTAAAAAAACCAAACAAATCGTTTGGCAAAATATCACTTTAGCATTTGTTGTAAAAGCTGTTGTGCTAATACTTGGTGCAGGAGGTTTAGCAACCATGTGGGAAGCAGTGTTTGCAGATGTTGGTGTTGCTTTATTAGCGATTTTAAATGCCGTAAGGATTCAGAAAATGAAATTTTAGGTATTGCTAAATAATCCATAAAATCTTATTTAACACAATAGAAACATAGCATATAATATGTAAACTGTAAAAAAGACGTTTCACTCAAAATAAACCGCATAAGGCTATGTGAAGAAATTGTGATTTTCTTTAATTCTCTTTCATTTTAGTGAAGCCTATGTCTCTATGTGTTAAAAACAATTAAATTCAAAGTATTATACTATTTAATAAAGGGCGTTTGTACGATTTTGTATGAACGTCCTTTTTTTATTCTCATTTTTGAATTGATCCCTTTTTTATAGGTTAATGTCGTTTTAATACTCTTACAAATAAAGTCATCGCAAAAACGCCAAGATTACACACCTTTCCTTTGCGACTTCGCGGCTTTGCGTGAAAATTTTAGTAACAATTGCCTAAAAAAGCTTTATTATTTTGGCTAAAGCCAAATCATTTATAATCAATTCAAAACCTCCTATTTTCTAAAACTCATCATTTCAAAAACCAACAACTAATAACCCTCAACCAACAACTAAAAAAAATTAAATAATATTCCTTACTTTTATACTAACTCACTTCTTAATCTACATTAAGTTACATTTTTCATAATGAGAGTAACTTTGTATAACAATAAAACAAATACATTATGAAAACTAAAAATATAGAAATAGTAGTAGCTCCAAGACAACCACATTATGTTGGTGATGGATTTAGAGTGCACAATTTTATTCCAAGTGTACCACAATTAAGTATGAAACGCATGAGCCCTTTTATCATGCTAGATTATAATTCAAAATTTTATTTTCCGCCTACAAATACTCCAAAAGGTGTTGGTGTACATCCACATCGTGGTTTTGAGACCGTAACTATTGCTTATAAAGGCAAAGTAGCACATCATGATAGTAGCGGAGGTGGCGGAGTAATTGGCGAAGGCGATGTACAATGGATGACTGCAGCATCGGGAGTTTTGCACAAAGAATATCATGAAGAAAATTTCAGTAAAACTGGAGGCGATTTCCAAATGGTACAACTTTGGGTAAACTTACCTGCTAAAGACAAAATGTCGAAACCTAAATACCAAGGAATCACTAATGACCAAATTAATAAATATGAACTTCCTGAAAATGGTGGTCATATCGAAGTGATTGCTGGAGAATATAAAGATGTAAAAGGAACTGCATCTACCTTTACCCCTTTGCACTTACTTAATGCAAGATTACTTAAAGGCGGAAAAGCAGCTTTTAATTTCCCAGCAACTTACAACACTGCATTATTGGTTATAGAAGGTAGTATTACAGTAAACGATATTACAAACATACCGACAAATCATTTGGTTTTATTCGAAAATGAAGGCGAAGATTTTCATATCGAAGCACAAGAAAATGGTATCGTATTGATTTTAAGCGGAGAACCAATTAACGAACCAATTGCTACTCACGGACCTTTTGTAATGAACACGCAGGAAGAATTAGTTCAGGCTGTAAATGATTACAATAATGGTAAATTTGGAACTCTGGAAGATTAATTTAAAAAATATAATATGTCAAACGTAAATCTAATTATTGAAGAACGCGCTGCCAGTATTGGTAATTTTATGGTAGGAAGATTATTGCCCTTTCGGCAAAAAAGAGCCGTTGGACCATTTGTATTTATTGACCATATGGGACCGGTTCATTTAAGCGAACAAGAAAATTTAGATGTTCCGCCACATCCTCACATCGGATTATCTACCCTTACTTTTTTATTTGAGGGAAGTATCATGCACAAAGACAGTTTGGGATCCGAAATAGAAATCAAACCCGGAGCAGTAAACTGGATGACAGCAGGAAAAGGAATTGTGCATTCTGAAAGAACACCACAATACTTACGTGAATCTAAAAAAACGCTTCATGGATTGCAAATTTGGGTAGCGTTACCAAAAGAATTGGAGCAAATGGAACCTAATTTTGTGCATGTAGAAGCCAGTGATATTCCGAGTTGGGAAAAAGATGGAGTTTCTTATAAGCTAATTGCAGGAGAAGCTTTCGGAAAAAAATCACCAGTTCCCGTGTATAGTCCGTTATATTTTATTGAGATCAAAAGTACGACGGCACAAAAAATAAACATCGGAAAAGATTTATTTGGCGAAAGCGGATTATATATTCTTGACGGAAGTATAAAAGCTGATGGGCATACATACGACCCAAAACAAATCCTGATTGCAAACGACAGTACCTTATGCGAATTTGAAATCGCTGCCAATACAACCGTTTATATATTTGGAGGAACTCCTTTTCCAGAAGAACATTTCATTTTTTGGAATTTTGTTTCATCAGACAAAGAAATATTGGAAAAAGCAAAACAAGACTGGGAAGCACAAACTTTTCCAAAAGTCCCTGGTGAAACCGATTTTGTCCCTTTACCAAAACCTCAAATACGATAAATTTATGAATACGATAATAGCAAGTATTGACACAAGAAAATACCGAACGGAAATAAAATCGGCAAGCGGTAATATCGTTATTGCTGATGAACCACAAGAAATGGGAGGAAAAAATTTGGGCTTCTCCCCTTCCGAGTTATTGGCTTCTGCATTGGCATCTTGCACATTGATTACATTACGTATGTATATTGACCGTAAACAATGGGATGTTACAGAAATTAATATTTCGGTAGATTTTGAGCGAAACTCAGAACAAAACGTTTCCTTATTAAACCGCAAGATAGAGATAACAGGAAATGTAGATGAAGCTCAAAAGGAAAGGCTTTTAAAAATTGCCAATAGTTGCCCAATTCACAAAACGCTAACAAACACGATACAAATACAAACAACTTTAGACTAAATATTATGGAAATAGAACAAATAAACGAAGGAAGAAAAGGATATTATAAAGCAGTAGAAGACGGAAAAGAAGGTGGAAGAATGACCTATACTTGGGCTGGAGATACTAAATTTATAATTGACCATACCGAAGTAAATCCCGATTTTAACGGTAAAGGTGTTGGAAAAAAACTAGTTATGGCAGCAGTAACATATGCTCGCGAAAACAATCTAAAAATCATTCCGCTTTGCCCTTTTGCGAAAAGCGTATTTGATAAAACAGACGATATAAAAGACGTATTGTTTCACTAATTATTTAAGGTACTGAGGTTCTGAGATGCAAAGGGACAAAGGTTTTGAGCTGCAAAGATGCTGAGGTTCTAAGTCACAACCTTGTTAGACTAAGCGGAGACGTAGAGCAATGCTGAGTTCCAATTGCGCATAATATGGAACGCGGATGATACAGATTCGCCTTTGGCGAAAACGCGGATAAAAACGGATTTTTTTCTCATTGTTATTTTAAAAATCTGTTTTTATCTGCGTCTTTACGAAGTAAATCTGTGTCATCCGCGTTCTATTTTTTTAAAAGGTTCTATAAAGGTGCACAACAGTGCGTCTTTTTTTTACATTTATATAAGAAAACAACCTGTCGGTTCACCAATTTTCATCTTAATTTTCAAATGTCCTCCTAATCAATTACATTTGCATGTAATTTAAACTTACTATATGACGAGGATAATTACAGTTTTTAGTTTTTTCATAGCACAACTCTGCTTTTCACAATCAACAGCAACTTATTTAGATAAAATCAGAAATAACGAAGCAGCACTAACTGCTTTCTTTTCTCAGATGCCAAAAGGCGGTGATTTACATCATCATTTTTCAGGCTCAATCTATGCCGAACCTTTATTAGAAAGAGCTATCGCAGAAGATTTCTATTTGAATTTAGAAACCATGCAAGTTCTAAAAGCAAAACCTGCAAAAGGAAACTGGGAGACTTTTTCTTCCCTTAGAAACAGCGGAAAACTAGAATATTACAAGCAACAAATCATGCAAACTTGGTCTGCAAAAGACTATAATGGTGTTGCTGTTCCTTCTGATGATTTATTCTTTGACTCTTTCGAGAAATTTTCTCCAACTATCGACGGACATTTTGCCGAAGGTATGCTTGAGCTTAAAAACAGAGCAATTAAAGAAAATGTAAGCTATATCGAAACGCAATTAAACACAATTCCTTGTGATATGAATGTGGATGATTTAGCCGACTTTAATACAAAACTAAGACTAGCTGCTGCTCAAAAAGACGAAAAAGCAATTTTTAAATCTCTAGATGTACTTTATAAATCATTACAAGATAAAAATGCTGTAAAATACGCTGAGGATTTCAATACTAATTTTATAGCCAAATTACATAAAGACCTTAAAATTGATGATGCAAACTTCACAATGCGCTATCAAAACTTTGTGTTGCGTTTTATGGAGCCTGTAGATTTATTCAAAAATCTTATGATTGCCTTTATCTCTGCTGACAAAAGCAAGCTTGTAGCGGGTGTAAATATCGTTTCTCCAGAACATGGCGAAACGTCTATGAAAGATTATTGGTTACACATGGTAATGTTTAAATACTGCCATTCTCGTTTTCCAGATGTAAAATATACACTTCATGCTGGTGAACTTACATTAGGACTTGTACAACCAGAAGAATTAACATGGCATATTACTTCGGCTATTCATATTGCTGGAGCTAATAGAATCGGTCACGGTGTAGATATCGCTTACGAAGAAAACTCGTATGACTTATTGCGTTACATGGCAAAGAATAATATTCCGATTGAGATTAACTTAGTAAGTAATGAGTTTATCCTGAAAGTAAAAAATGCACGTCATCCTTTTACATTATACAAAGAATTTAATGTCCCAATTGTAATTAGTACTGATGATGCAGGAATTTTAAGAACAAATATGACAGAGCAATATGTTTTATTGGCCAGCAGATATCAGGATGTTTCTTATGCGACAATTAAACAATACGTTTACAATAGTATCAACTACAGTTTCATTCAGGATAATGCCGTAAAAAAACAATTGCTAAAAGACCTTGATGCAAGATTTAAAACTTTTGAAGCTAAATTTTCAGAGAAATAAAATATGATTCAAGAAGCGGCTGTTTTATTTGTAAAAAAAGACCAAGAAAAGGATTTCGAAAATGATTTTGCTAAAGCAAGTCAGTATATAAGTTCTATAGAAGGTTATTTAGGACACAGTCTTAAAAAATGTATGGAACAACACAATAAGTATCTTTTATTGGTAGATTGCCGTAATCTTGAAGACCATACAATTGGTTTTAGAGAATCGGCAGCATATCTGGAATGGAAGAAATTATTACATCATTACTACGAGCCGTTTCCTATTGTAGAACATTTTGAAACTGTTTTTGAGAATAAAATATAATTAGCTTTTTAACCGTAAAGCTCGCAATCCCGAAGCGTCGGGATAAAATCGGTCTAATCTTTTTAATCTGTGGCAAAAACTTAAAACTCAAAACAAAATATAATTTCTGAGAATGAACATCAAACTTATCGCCATTGGCAAAACCGACAATAAATCGCTTCAAACTTTAATTGACGATTATACTAAGCGTTTGTCTTTTTACATCAAATTTGATTTGGAAATTATTCCTGACATCAAGAATGTAAAAAACTTATCGGAGAGTCAGCAAAAAGAAAAAGAAGGCGAATTGATTCTAGCAAAACTAACACCAACTGATCAGTTAATTCTATTAGACGAAAACGGTAAGAACTTCTCAAGCGTTGGTTTTTCAGAAGAATTACAAAAGAAAATGAACTCAGGTATTAAAACCTTAGTTTTTGTAATTGGTGGACCTTATGGATTCTCAGATACCGTTTATAGCAAAGCACAAGGGAAAATTTCGCTTTCGTTAATGACATTCTCACACCAAATGGTACGTTTGTTTTTTATCGAACAATTGTACCGTGGATTTACGATTTTAAGAAACGAACCTTATCATCATCAATAGATTTCTTCTTCATAAAACATAAAAAACCTCGCAATGCGAGGTTTTTCTTTTTCTAGTCTTTTCCTATTCTTTATCGATTTTGTTTGTGAGCATGGAAAGAATTTTCATGCAATCGTTGTTTATGTACGAGCGATTGTGAACTCTTCGAAGAGTTAGGCTTATTACCTATTGCTTATAACATAATCACTACAATTACAATCGCTTTTTATCATTTCATTTAAAATCATTTTTTGAAATCTATTTTCAACTTCATTTGCCTCTGATTTGCTTAAATCTTCAAAATATAACCAACGCGGTGTTTCTCCGACCATTCTAAAAACTGATCTTATAGAAGTACTAGCGATGTTTTTTAATTTAGGATCAGATCCTAATACAGTAACGTAGTACATTTCTTCTGGTGATCCAGAATTACCTTCGAAATAAAAAATCTTACCATTAAGAAATCCATAACCTATTTGTTCCCAATTATCATACTGCTTCCATTTTTCCGGTACTGCTAAATACTTAGAACTTTCCTGAAAATTATCTAAGCATATATTTAATTTTTCTTCACTACATTTAAACTCATATGCGGATCCTCTACCTAAAGTACCAGCTATTTTATCATTACAACTTACAAACAGCAATATCACACTCACAATTATCACTTTCTTCATTTTATTTATTTTGAATTTTGCTTTTTCAATTAAATTAAATTAAAAGCTGTTATTATATTATATACCGTTGTCATTGTTTCTCAAATTCCTGCACTATTTTATATTAGTACAAGGCCGAGAAACTATGTACAGTTTGTTTCCTGAAACTGACTGCACACAGTGAGGTTTTTCTTTTTTTATTCTTTATAGATTCTCTTTGTGGACACGGAAAAAATTTCCGCGCAATCGGGCGGTATATCCGAGACATTGGGTTATCTAATTTCTCGTTATTATAAACGAATTACCCCTATCCTTTAATCTCGTTCATTCTATAGTTTTTACTATATTAATCATGGCTAACATTTTATTTTTTCTTATTCTTAATCCGATATTCCAAATGTTTTTACAACCTGAAATCAGAATAGGATTTTCATCAACAAAATCCTCCATAATTAATCTTTTTTTATCTTTTTCCGTGAAACTGTCTATAGGCTTAACATCTAATTCATTTAACCATACACGCATTGCTTCATGTTCATTAGTTGCATAAACCTGAGCAATATAAGTTCCCCCATCATATTGCATTATAAAACTGTATAAATACTTACTATTTTCCATTTATTACTATATTTTATTTATTACCATCCAAACCCTTCTTTCCATCCATAATTATCTAAAATATCTTCACTTATAATAAAACATTCTACAGGATCCTATTTAAATCCAGGTTTGTCCTTCAATTCTAATATTACTAGTTGAACATTTGCTTTAGAAGAAAATACTCCTATAAATTTTATCTCGTCTATTTCATCTTCAGTATAAACATGCTCCAAAATATAGATCTTTTCTTTCATCATTTCTAGTTTTTTACTAATTGTATTTTATATATTAATGATAATTCCATATCAACTTATTCGCTAATCATTCTATTAAAAATTGCTGGAAACCAAATGAGTAATAATTGATAACCCAAAATCAGTATTATAAAAATCTTATCAAAAATAAAATCCTTAAAATCTAGGTAGTTTTTATTAAGCTGCAAATTTTCATTTAAAATATTACTTGAATTTTTAATACTTATCATCCTCTTCATAAAATGCATTATTACTTGAGCAAAAGAAAACAAGAACAATAAAAGTAATAACTTAATCGATAATCCATCGTATATACTATTAATTACAAATAGTGCAATACTAAAAATTAATAGCACAATTATATACTTGTACTTAATCTCTACCTTATAATTGTATTTTAAATATAAAATATAGGTAAATACAATAAATAATATTGAATACAACAGTTTTATGAATATCATATTTTACTCTTATTAATAATACGCTGTTTTACTTTCTATTTTCTTAGTCGGTATCAAATCGGGAGACCTTATACAACGATATAAATTATCCTATTTTAAAAATATTTTTATCAAAAAAGATATTAATCCTACTAAGGTACCGAGCACTAAAACACTTAAAAATAGTATAAACATAGTATCTAAACTATCATCGATAATTCCGATTATTACAAATCCAATTACTCCAATTATTATATAGATAAACTCAGGATGTTTATCTATAAAAGCATTAACCTCTTTTTGCATTCTTTTTCATTCTTTATCGTTTTTTATCAGCAAGGAGATTTTATACGCTAATAGCGTGCACATCCAAGCCATAAGATTGACACTTACAGATGTCCATATTTTTTTATTATACGAGCTCTTTGTATAGACCCAGGTGCTGTTGGACATAATAAATCTTCTTTTAAAGCACTATAACTAATTCCTTTAACTTCTTTTTCTATAGAAAATTTATTGTCAACCAATAACATTATTAAATTTGTGAGGTACATTGTTCCTTTAGCTTCTTCACATTCTTCATCATTTAGAAAAAAATGATTATTTTCTTCATCTATTTTAATAGAATTCATAAAATCATTAAAAAAATAGACATTCTTAAATCCATCTATGTTTTGTATTTTGTAAATACCATCACTGTCTCTACACAATTTATCATGCCTGGGTTCAATGTATATTATATACTTACCAAACAAAGAGCAAAATCTAACTACCACATATGTTTGCCTATTAATATTATTACTATATTTATCCAAATATTTTATAGTCACACTTTCTAATGAATCTACAACAGAAGACTGTGCATTTCCATCTATACTAAAACTAAATATATAAAGAATGCTAACTGCAATCATTATTTTTTTCATTACCATAATACTGAATTTTATCAATAGCAAACCAACCATTAAACCAGACTTCACACTCCTGATTTTCTCTTTTTCTTTGTAAATTCTATTTCTAGCACAAAAAAACCATGCTACCATTGTGAATATAGAATCTATCTAAATTCTTGCAAAATTATCAATTAACAAACACTAAATAAACTACTTACAATTTTATTTATAATAAAATAAGACATAAAAAAAAAAACCTTGCATACCTGCAAGGTTTTCCTTTTTAATTCTCTTTGCCAATACAAAACCTGAAGATTTCGTACAGCTAGATTTATTCATTTTTAATAGATAAATTCATCTATAACCATTGCAAATGATTGCAACTTATTAATTAAAACTTTATCCTGAATATAACTTTCATAACTCATATTCTTATCAAAGCAAAATTGCATTTTTGGTTTAACCGCAAAATCAAGACTCGCAATATAATTGAGTAATTCTTCTCTTTTAATTGTTTCGTTATTCACCTTAACCATTTTATTATTCTTTTCAAAAAAGATGATTAATCCTTCTTGTTTTGGTTTTTCGAGTTTATAATACACTTCCGTAAAAGGTACAAAAGCTAAATTCTTTCCGATGCTATCTGCGTACGAATAATAATTTTCGGCTTTTTTATTTTCATGTGCTTTGTCAGCTCGTTTCTTTTCTTGCAATTTTGCTACTTCTGGAATAACTAATCGTAAAGGCAAACGCTTGTCTATATTAAACAACCAATTGGTCGAAATAATACTGTTTTTTCTATTTACTTCCGCCAAAGTATCTTTTCCATTTACTCTAAAAAAGATATAAATAGGCGAATGGTCTTGCACATCTTTCACTACAGACACATTCGATTTTGGCAACAGAACATCCTCTTTTTTTCCACAAGAAAAAAGAAGTAAAACGAGAATAAGACTAAGGTATTTCATATTTTAAATTCTATGTTTTTATTTATTTTTTGTCACAAATTTATTTTGTCTGTACGACTTTCAGTATTGTCTATAAGGGAACGCAAATCCCAGAATGTCGGGACGGAATAAAATCCGTTTAATCCGCGTTCCTTTCACAAGTGTTGAATTAAATTTATTCGCTAAACTGCTATTTTATTAAACAAACTCACACATTCCATTGCTTCCTTCACATCATGAACACGTAAAATTTTAGCTCCTTTTGTTAAAGAAATCGTGTTCAAAACTGTTGTTCCGTTCAAAGCTTCTTGCTGATTTGTATTTAAATACTTGTATATCATAGATTTTCTTGAAAATCCAGCTAAAACTGGTAATTCCAAGATATTGAATAATTCCATTTTTTGTAGAACTTCATAATTTTGATCTAGTGTTTTAGCAAAGCCAAAACCAGGATCTAGTATAATATCGTTTATACCTAAACTTCTGGCTTGTGCTATTTTTTCGGAGAAATAAAAAAGCATCTCTTTTACAATATCATCATAATCAGTCAAGGTTTGCATCGTTTGTGGCGTACCTCGCATATGCATCAGGATATACGGAACATTATATTTGGCTATAACATCAAACATTTTATCATCTAGATTTCCACCCGAAATATCATTAATAATTGCCGCTCCATTTTCTATACAAGCTTGTGCAACTTCACTTCTAAAAGTATCTATGGAAAGTAATGCATCTGGAAAATGCTGCAAAATCAGCTTTACAACTGGAACAATTCGGTTTAGTTCTTCTTCTCCCGAAACAAATTCGGCACTTGGTTTACTCGAATAAGCTCCAAGATCTATAAACGTTGCTCCATCGGCAAGCATTTTTCCTACTTGAGTTATTATAGCTTCGTCGCTATCATATTTTCCGCCATCAAAAAAAGAGTTTGGCGTTACATTTAAAATTCCCATTACTTTAGGAACTGACAAATCAATAAGTTGCCCTTTGCAGTTAATTGTCATTTTGTATTTTGTTTAATGTTTTCTTTATTTCAGGTTTAAAGTTTGAGGCCTAGAAATCAAGATTAACTATTTCAACAACTTAAAACTTTAAACCTGAAACTTTAAACTCTTTCAAAAATTTATCCCTATTTTTGAAGAAATTTAGACAAATATACATCAATAATGAAGAATACTTCTCAAGAATACGATAATGTAATTGCGATTTGTCGTTCGCTTTTTATCAATAAAATGAAAGACTATGGTAGTGCATGGCGCATATTAAGATTGCCTTCATTAACCGACCAAATTTTTATAAAAGCGCAACGAATTAGAAGTTTACAAGAAAATGAAATTCGTAAAGTTGACGAAGATGAAAAAGGAGAATTCATTGGAATCATCAATTATTCCATAATGGCATTAATTCAATTAGAATTAGGGGTTGTCGATCAGCCTGATTTAGACGTAGAAAAAGCTACCGAATTATATGATACCAAAGTAAAACTTACCAAAGAATTAATGCTAGCCAAAAATCATGATTACGGTGAAGCTTGGCGTGATATGCGTGTGAGTTCTTTAACCGATATCATTCTTCAAAAACTACTTCGCGTTAAGCAAATCGAAGATAATAAAGGAAAAACTTTAGTATCTGAAGGTATCGATGCTAATTATCAGGATATGATCAATTATGCTGTTTTTGCGCTGATATTAAACCCTTTGGACACAAAAAAATAAATTGCAATTTGTAAATAAAAAAAACTTTTTATGAAAAATATAATTACCCAATTCTCTAGACTTTTTGTTGGAGTATTATTTATTATTTCTGGATTAATAAAACTAAACGACCCTGTAGGATTCTCATATAAACTGGCAGAATATTTTAGCGAACCTGTATTTAATATGCCTTTTTTAGAGCCAATAACTTTGGCTTTGGCTTTATTCTTAGTAATCTTAGAAGTAGTTTTAGGTGTAATGTTACTTATTGGATACAAATCTAAAGCTACAATCTGGAGTTTATTAATCCTGATTATACTTTTTACATTCCTTACTTTTTATTCGGCATATTTTGATGTAGTAAAAGACTGTGGTTGTTTTGGTGATGCTTTACATTTAACACCTTGGCAATCATTTACAAAAGATATTGTTTTATTATTCTTCATCTTGATTTTGTTCATTAATAAAGAATTGATTAAACCATTATTTACCAACCCTGTTCAAAACATTGTTGCTTACGTAACTATCTTTTTGTGCATTTTTATGGGAGTTTGGGTATTGAACCATTTACCGATAAAAGATTTCCGTCCTTACAAAGTAGGTTCAAACATCGAGAAGGGAATGGAAATTCCAGAAGGAGCACCACAATCTGTTGTAGAAATGATTTTTATTTACAATGTAAATGGTGTAAACAAAGAATTTACTGAGAAAGATTTAATGGCTATTCCAGAAGGAGCTACTTTTGTTGACAGAAAAGACAAAGTAATCACTGAAGGTTATGTACCACCAATTCATGATTTTAGCATGGAAAAAGATGGTGAAGATCATAAAGATCAATTACTAAAAGAGCCTAAACTTATGATTTTTGTTACTTATGATTTAACTCGTTCTGAGCCATCTGGAATGGAAAAATTAGAAAAACTAAATCAGGAAGCTAAAGCAAAAGGATATAAAGTAATTGCCATGACAGCTTCGGGACAAGATGAAATTGCTGCTGCAAAAAAACAATATAAACTAAATGTCGATTTTTACTTTTGTGATGCTATAACGCTGAAAACAATCGAAAGAGCAAATCCTAGTATCGTAATCTTAAATGATGGAACTATTACTCAAAAAGTACATTATAACGACATTAAAGATTTGAAATTATAAAATAAAGAGATTAACCATAATAAGTAGTGTAAGTTTTATGCTGATTAGTCATGCTTATATTTACATCACTTATTATGTTTTTTTTAATACCAAAGTCAATAACATTCTTACTTAAAAAACGAAAACATAATGAGCAAAATACATAATTTGGTGTTTATTTTATTTTTTATGCTTTTGAGTTCTTTAAGTTTTGGTCAAGCCAAAGCACAAGATACAACCCAGGCCTATATCTTTTTTTTACATAATAAATTTCTTGAAGAAAATGATTTAAATGCTGTGCATCCTGAATATGGAAGAGCAGAATACAATGAAATCATTAAATCATTTAAAGATGACAACTTCATCGTTTTTAGTGAGCTAAGAAATAAGAATACCGATTTTGATGGATATGCTAAAAAAGTTGTTAAGCAAATTAAAAGCTTAATTAAAAAAGGAGTTAAACCAAATAAAATAACGGTAATAGGAACTTCTAAAGGAGGCTATCTTGCACAATACGTTTCTACTTATTTAGCAAATCCCAATGTTAATTTTGTATTTATCGGCTGTTTTACAGAATCTGATATTCAAAATATTCCAGTTATAAATTATTGTGGAAATATCTTGACAATCTATGAGAAATCAGATATCTACGGAGTTTCAGCCATAAAGCGAAAAGAAACTTCAAAATTAAAGATTAATCATTTCAAGGAAATTGAATTGAATACAGGTCTGAAACATGGTTTTTTATATAAAGCTTTAAATGATTGGATTGTGCCTTGCAAAAAATGGGCAAATGGCAATTACGAATTAAAATAAATATAATGTTCAATATAATTCTGACTGAGAATTTATTGGACATTTTTTATAGCTTACCTAGACGTTTTTTGACTTTTAAAAATCATCTAAATAAATAAAAAAACAGCTTTTTTTCCCTCTTCATGAAATCTCTTGAATAAAAAACACTCCAAAAACTCGTTTTGAGGTGTAACTATTACGATTTCATTTTCCTTTTTGTAACCAAAACTTCTCAATTTGTGACAAAATAAGGACGCCTTCAAATTTTGTTAATCTCTATTTCTGTTTCGATTTGTTTGTTTAACTTTGGTAAAAAATAATTAACCATGAAACAAATAGTTCTATCGCTTATTGCTTTTGTTACGTTTTCTTGTACAAATGCGCAAAAAACTGCTTTTTCTAAAGAAGCGCTATCAGAAAAATTATTAGCGACTGATAATAGTCAGGTTGCTTTTAAAGACATCTTAAAAAAGTACAAAGGAAAAACTTTGGTTATCGAAGTTTGGGCTTCATGGTGCGGAGATTGTGTAAAAGCAATGCCACAAGTAAAAGAATTACAAGCAAACAATCCAGATGTATCTTACTTATTCCTTTCGGCGGATAAAACTGCTGATAAATGGAAAGCTGGAATTGAAAAACACGAAATAAAAGGCGATCATTTTATGATGAATGATGGTATGAAAGGTGTTTTTGGAAAAGCAATTGATTTGGATTGGATTCCGAGATATATCATTGTGGACAAAAAAGGTAAAATTGTTTTGTATCGTGCAATCGAAAAGGATTTTGAAAAAATCAATCAAACTTTACAAAGCTTAAAATAAAAGTATAGAATTTCAAAAAATAAAAAAATAAAACGAACCGAGATGAGAAAGAAAATTGTTGCAGGAAACTGGAAAATGCATAAAAACGCAGAGCAAACTGAAGATTTATTAAACGAATTAATTGCTAAATTACCAACTGTAAGTGAGGCTCAAGTAATTGTAGCTCCTACTTTTGTAAACTTAGCTTCTGCAGTTGCACATTTAGAGTTTACAACTATTGAGGTTGCTGCACAAAATGTTCACCAAGCAGAAAGCGGAGCCTTTACAGGGGAAGTTTCTGCAGATATGCTAAAAAGTGTTGGTGTAAACTACGTTATTCTTGGACACTCTGAGCGTAGAGCTATTTTTAAAGAAACTGATGCTCTAATTGCTAATAAAGTTGATACTGCATTAAAACATGAGTTAACAGTTATCTTCTGTTTTGGAGAAGAATTAAAAGACCGCCAAACAGGAAATCATTTTAATGTGGTTGAAAACCAATTAACTGATGGTTTGTTTCAAATAGAAAAAGAATCTTGGGCTAATGTTATCCTAGCTTACGAACCAGTTTGGGCTATCGGAACTGGAGAAACTGCTTCGCCAGAACAAGCACAAGAAATGCATGAATTTATTAGAGAAACTGTTCGTAAAGCTTTTGGAAAAGAAATTGCTGAAGAAGTTTCTATTTTATACGGAGGAAGTGTAAAACCTGACAATGCAAAAGAAATTTTCTCTAAACCAGATGTAGACGGTGGTCTTATTGGTGGAGCTGCATTAAAAGCAGATGATTTTGTTGCAATTGTAACTGCACTTTAATACTTCTGTTATATCATATAAAATGGTTTGAGAGTGTAAAACTTTCAAACCATTTTTTTATTCAATCAATTTATAATTACCTGAATAACAATTACAAATAATAACCTTTAGTAAAACGTTCAGGTCTTTGATTTAATCATTCCTTGTTTTTATATTAATCTTATTATAACAGTTTTAAGTGATGTTTGTAGTCTATTACTAAACTACAAACTATGAAAAAACTTTACACAAAAAGATTACTTTATTTTTTCTTACTCCTAACCTCTTCTTACTCTTGGAGTCAAACATTAATTAATTACTGGTCATTTAATAATCCTGCATCTGTAGCAACTATAACAACTCCAAATGTTGCTCTGGTTTCTGGAACTACTATATCTGCCATTGCAGGAGGAACTAGTTTTATAGAATTTAATGGAGGAACTGGACAAAATTTTGATCTCTTAAATCTAAACTCACGTAATAGTGAAGTTTCAGGAACTCACCTCCGCTTTAGTAATCCTATAGGTGGCGCACTAGTATTTGCTTTACCAACCACAGGCTATAAAGATATAATTGTAAAATTTGCTACACGCCGCTCTGCACAAGGAGCAGGAACACAAAATTGGTTCTACTCTCTTGACGGAAATACATATATCTCCTTTATTCCAGTCACCCCAAATAACGGTGATCCTGGTTTAGCTACTTTAGATTTTACAGCAATTACAGGCGCAAACAACAATCCGAATTTTAAATTAAAGGTCGAATTTGTTCAAGGTCCTGGCGGAACTGGCGGAAATAATCGTTTTGATAATTTCACAACCGAAGGAACTCCTAATGGTGGCGGAGATACAAACGCTCCTGTCGCAACTATTTTGCCTGCAAACGCAAGCACAGCTATTAGTACTACAGTTAATCCTACGATAACTTTTAACGAAAGTATCCGTTTAATCAATGATAATACTATAGATAACGCTAATGTAGCATCTTTGCTAGAATTACGTTTAAATAATGCAACTGGAACCCTAATTCCATTTACCGCAACAGTAAATGATAAGGTAATCACAATTGTACCAGCACAAGCATTGGCTAATAATCAAACCTATTATCTGGCATTACTACCAAATACTATCGAAGATTTAAGCAACAATGCAATTACCACAACACAATCATCATTATTTACAACCGCTAGTCCAACTGTTTCATTTGCTTCCAACTTTGTTACAGTAAACGAAAATGCAGGAAACTTGAATTTTATAATCAATTTAGGAAGTCCGATAACTGGTTCTGTCGATTTAGTTGTAAAAGGAGCACCTTTTAGTACCGCTGATGCAAATGATTTTACTTTAAGTACACAAATCTTGCATTTTACCAATTTAAGCGCTTTAACGCAAACTATTACAATTCCTATTATCGATGATAATTTAGAAGAACAACAAGCTGAATATTTCGTATTGAGTTTAGAAAATCCTGTTGGTTTTACGATTACAGGAACATCAACAGCAACAATTTACATTAAAGATAATGATCGTTTAGCTCCTGTTCCTAATAAAGAAATCGAACTAAATTATATAGGCAGTTTTGATCCATCAGGAAGTAATACTAGTACCTGCGAGATTGTAGTTCATGATAAAACTTCTCAACGCTTATTTACTACAAGTGCAGTTGCAGGATTCCTGGATGTAATAAACTTTAGTGACCCTACGGCTCCAAAAGTGATAAAATCCATAGATATGAATGTTTATGGTGGCGTAACAAGTGTTGCTGTAAAAAACGGAATTGTAGCTGTTGCTTCTCCAAATACAAATGAAGCCCTTAATGGTTCAGTAGTATTTTTTGATACCGATGGTGTGTTTCAAAAACAAGTAATCGTAGGTGCTTTACCGGATATGATTACATTTTCACCAGATGGAAAAAAGGTTATGACCGCCAATGAAGGACAACCAAATCTTGATTATACTGTAGATCCAGAAGGTTCTGTAAGTATAATTGATATTTCTGGTGGAATTACCGCTTTAAACCAATCAAATGTTACAACATTACTATTTACAGCTTACAATGCTCAGGAAGCTACTTTAATTGCGTCAGGCGTTCGAAAACTGAAATTAACGAGTACTCTATCTCAGGATTTAGAACCAGAATACGTTACTATAAATTCTGACTCTAAAAAAGCATGGGTAACCTTGCAGGAAAACAATGCTATTGCCGAGATTGATTTAACCAATAATACCATAACCGATATCTGGGCATTAGGAACAAAAGATATCAGTATTCCTAGAAATGGATTTGATGTATCGGATAACAACGGTGAAGTATTAATTGCCAATTGGCCTATAAAAGCCTTTTATCTTCCAGATGGAGTTGCAAATTATACTGTTGGAGCAAATACATATTTGGTTACAGCAAATGAAGGTGATGAAAAAGAATATACTGATTTTGTAGAAAGAACAACTGTAGGCGCAACCAATCTAGATGCAACTATTTTTCCTAATGCAGCTGTTTTAAAACAACCGTATAATTTGGGTCGTTTTAGAACAACAAATCTAAATGGAAATTTAGATGGTGATGCAGAATTTGAGGAAATCAATTGCGTAGGAACACGTTCTTTTTCTATTTTTAATGCAACTACAAAACAAATTGTTTTTGATAGCGGAGACGACTTCGAAATGTACACAGCTTCAAATTTACCATTACTCTTTAATGCTGATCACGAAAGTAATACTGCCAAAACAAGAAGCCGTGCCAAAGGTCCGGAGCCTGAAGGTATAACAACTGCAAAAATCGGAAGCGAAACTTTTGCTTTCATATCATTAGAACGTGTTGGTGGAGTTATGGTATATAATGTAACCGACCCTAATAATGCAAAATTTGTAGAATACAAAAATAGCCGAAGCACATCGGCATATGCAGGAGATCACGGACCAGAAGGTATTACTTATATCGCTCCTGAAAATAGCCCTACCGGAAAAGGATATATTCTTGTAGCTAATGAAATAAGTGGTACAATCACCATCTTTGAAGTTAATGCCAAAAGCTTATCAGCTCCCGATTTTATTTCGGACAGCACTCC
Organism: Flavobacterium sp. AJR; assembly: GCF_002156885.1. NCBI lineage: Bacteria > Pseudomonadati > Bacteroidota > Flavobacteriia > Flavobacteriales > Flavobacteriaceae > Flavobacterium > Flavobacterium sp. AJR. The sequence continues at coordinate 58,421 of NZ_NCWQ01000032.1, forward strand.
TACTTTTGCATTATTCCCAAATCCGTCGCAAAAAGGAATTGTGTATTTTAACAGAACTGCCGATGTTCAGGTATTTGATGTAAACGGTAAAAATGTTTTAACTACCAAAAATGCACAAACCATCAATACATCACAGTTCTCTACAGGGATTTATTTTGTAAAAACATCTGATGGAATTGTCAAAAAAATGATTGTGAAATAATAGGGACGATCCGCAGTGTGTCTTCGCAATGTATCTCTGTAATGCGTCTTCACCGTGTTTTTTTTCTTAACAACATCTAAAAGACGCACTGCGGTGCGTCTCTACA
>NZ_NCWQ01000033.1:0-37517 GCF_002156885.1 Flavobacterium sp. AJR
GCTCTTGGTCTGCTAAAAAATGTAATGCTGCTTGTAAAGAATTATACGATAGATTAGTCGAAAAAGGAAAAGCTAAAAAAATAGCTTTAATCGCTGTAGCAAACAAACTACTTAAACAAGCATTTGCTTTAGCATCAAAAAATGAATATTATTTACAAAATAATTAAAAATAAATTTGCTTTTAAACACAGTTCATTTCGAGGAACGAGAAATCTTCACGAGTAGCTCGACAATCTAGAGAATACTTTGTGTTAGTTTCTTGTGGAGACCCTTCCTGCGTCAGGGAGACAAGATTGTGGAGAATTAACCGCAGAGTTCGCAAAGGATTACGCAAAGGTCGCAAAGTTTTGGAATCATTTTAATCCTTTAATCTGTGGCAAAAAATTAACCGCAGAGTTCGCAAAGGAATACGCAAAGGGCGCAAAGTCTTAGAGCCTTAGTTTCTCAGAAGCTTAGCAACTTAAAAAAAAATCACGAATCAAGCCAGTTTTTAAAATTATTAATTTCTTTTTTACTCAAAATAATCGGATCTGTGTCTGGAATAGAAATGTTTAATAACAACTCTATTTTCTGACTAGAATGCTTAACGATTTCTTGAATATGATTGCGGTTTAAAATGTATTTTCTATTTACTTTAAAGAATAGAGTAGGGTCTAGTTTGTTTATTAGATCCTTAAGATTGCTATTATAATAGTAGCTATTGCCTGAATTTGTATAAATAAAAAGATGTTTTCCTGTGGCATAAAAATAAGAGATTGTTCTATCGTTTATAGATATAAGTTTATCTCTGTGGTTTACCAAAAAGTGATGCTGAACGCTAGTTTGATTCTCAATTGTAACAAGTGATTCAACAATTGGGTTAGGATTAAATGTTTCTTTTATATTTTTATATTTAGCTAAAGCTTCTAATAATTCTTCTTCTTCGTATGGTTTAAGGAGGTAATCTATGGTAAAATGTTTAAAAACTTTAACAGCGTAAGAATCATAAGCTGTTATAAAAATAACGGGACATGAAATAGTAGCTTTTTCAAAGATATCAAGACTCTTTCCGTCTCCTAAATGAATATCCATGAAAGCAAGATCTACCGTATTATCTTCAAAGAAAGCAACTGCATCTTTTACTGATTTCAATAAAGTTATCTCACTTATAGTAATAATACTTTGCTGTTCTAGAATAGATTTCAGATAGCTTGAAGCAAGATATTCGTCTTCAATAATGACTATTTTCATTTCTCCTTTTTTTTTGCAAAGTTAAAAAAAAAAGCTCCGTTAAAAACGGAGCTAATTAATTTACAATTCTGGATTGTTTAATCGTGCATCTAATGGGAAAGGCAACGTATATCTCGGATCATTTTTGATCAAAGTATAAGTCTTACCACTCAGTGTATGTTCGATTTGTTTTTGAGTAGTTCTTCTTAAATCAAACCAACGGTGCCCCTCAATGGCAAACTCACGTTGTCTTTCCTGATATACAAAATCAAGAAGTTCTGTTTGGTTCATAGCACTAATCTTTGTGCTCAATTGAGCGTAACCTGTGGTATTATATCGGTTTTTAATGAAATTTAATATAGTTGTTCTTGCCGTTGCAAGATCATTTAATTGTACAGAAGCTTCTGCTTTTGTTAAATACAATTCAGAAGTTCTAAATGTATTTTTTTGGTATAATTCACCACCTTTTAAAAATATAAATCCGCTTCCACTTACTTTATAGTACAATTTAAAACGCAAGTCATTCACTTTGTCGTATGCATTTGTTAAGGTTGGAGCTGGATAAGCAGATCTTTTTAATTTATTCTCAAATGTATTTTCAAGAGCCATTATAGATTCCTTAGTATCATAATTGTTAGGCAAAATAGGAGTAGCATTTAAGTCAACTAGTGAATTATTAATAGTCATTCCTTCGTTTGCTGCCTGTATTGCTTTATCCCATTGTTTTTGGTACAAGTAGATACGAGATTCCATTGCGTATAATGCTGCTTTAGAAAAACGATAGTTTAATCCTTTAGCCTGAGTATCCAAGTTTAGTAATTTTTTTGCCTCTTCTTTATCTGATAAGATTTGACCATAAATAATTTCTACACTTTGTGGTATATATGCCTGTTCTAAATCTATTTCTAATGCCAATGGAACACCTCTCTCAGAACTTGCAGTTGCAGGATCATATTGTTTTGCAAATAGGTTAATCAAGTCAAAGTAAGCAAGCGCTCTTAATGCGTATGCTTCACCAACCAACTGATTTTTTTCTGGCGATGCACCTAGTTTAGCACTAGCTTCATTAATAATTACATTGGTATAAAAAATGCAATTATATAATCCTGCATACGGAAATTTTGTAGCAATAAGATCCGGATTTGCATCATTCCACATATAGTTATCTTTGTAGAATACTAAATCATTGGTTTCTTCTTCAAGAAGCACTTCGTCTCCTCTTAAAGAAGTTAGTGATTTATGCGTAGGAAAAGTAGCGTATCCTTTAGTAAGAACAGCTCTAAAATCAGCAAGTGTTTCAGGAATTACTTTCCCTGCGGGTTTTACATCCAGGTAATCATCGCAGCTTGTAGCTACTATCGCAGCTACAAAAAGGAATAGGTATTTTGATATATTTTTCATCTTAAATTAATTAAAAAGTTATGTTACATCCTAATGTTATTGATTTAGGGATAGGCTGAGCATAGATGTTTCCATAAGTCTCCGGATCAAAATATCCTTTGTAATCAGAGCTGATAACAAATAAGTTTCTTCCTTCAATACTGAATCTTAGATTATCAAAAAACATTTTTTCGATTGCTTTTTTAGGCAAAGTATATCCAAAACGTAAACTACTTAATCTCATATAACTCATCTCACGTACCCAAGTGTCTAAATATTTATTGGTATTTATTGGATTTGCTCCAGCATACCATTTGTAAGCCATCCAAGAGTCGCCAGTACCAGTATCATTCCCAACAATTCCTGGTAAGTTTGATCCTGTGTTAGTAGGTGACCATGCATTTATAATATCAGTAGAGAAGTTTTTTCCACGATCTACCATTGTTCCATTATACGGAGGTGTTTCTACAACTGTTTGTTTAATATTAAAAGTGGTAGCAACTGTAATATCAAAATCATGTATTTTGAAAGTATTAGTAAGACCACCTGTAAACTTAGGATCTAAATCTCCAGCATAAGTAAATAAATCTCTTATTTCTTTAGTATCAAGTTTAGATTGTGCGAACTCTCCTGGTATAACATCTGCTAAAGCATCGTATAATTGGAAGAATGTTTGGGTATTAACGGTTTCTCCATTTTTATTTACAAACAACGGGTATCCATTCTCATCAATTCCATTTGTTTTTAAAGCAAATACTGCTCTTACCGGGTATCCTTGCAGTGATGGAGTAAGTTCATTTTCTCTAATTTGAATACGATCTACGTTGCTCTTATTGTGTGAGAAATTAATATTAGTTGTCCATTTAAAATTTGGATGATCAATATTTTTCGTTGCCAATGCAATCTCAAATCCTTTATTAGTTACTTGTGCCCAGTTTAAGGTAGTAAACTCAAACCCGTTTTCAACAGGAAGTGATTGAATACCAATTAAATCACTACTTTTTCTTCCATATACATCAGTAACGATACTAATACGATTATTGAATAAGCCCAGATCCATACCAAAATTGGTATTTTCTGTTTTTTCCCATCTTAATTTATCATTCGGAGGGCTTAATATCGCAATACTTGGCTCAGTTTGTCCTGGCAAAATAGTTTCAATTTTATATTCTCCTACTACAAATGGAGATGTTCCTTTGTCTATATTTCCTTGTAATCCATAAGAAGCACGTAATCTTAAATTAGATACGGTTTGATTACCTTTTAAGAAATCTTCTTCAGATACTAACCAAGAACCAGAAGCTGCCCAAAGTGGTAAGTATTTGTATTTTGGATCTACACCAAATAAGTCAGAACCATCATAACGTACACTTCCGAAGAAAGTATATTTTCTGTCATAGGTATAAGATGCTGTTGCAAAAAAGGATGCAAATGCATTTTCATTCTTAGATTTTTTATAGCCTCTATAAACAGGTTCGTCTGCAAGATCGGCACTAGGGAAAATTATTTGAATAGAAGTTAACGTTTTTGGATCATATCCAAATGCTTTGGTTGCAATACTAGTATTGTAATTTCTTCTTAATTCACTTCCTGCCATCACTTCTAACTCATGTTTTTCATTAAAAACAGCAGAGTAGTTTAACATCGTTTTCCAGTTGTATTGGAAAAAGTCAGTATTTGTATTTTGGATAATTCCACCCTCAGGAAGAAAATAAGCAGGCTTACCATTATTAAAACGTAGCGTTTTCTCTCTTTCTTTTCTTGTAAAATAGGTGTTTTTATCTGCAAATTTTTCACTTGCTGTATTGTCAAATTGTAAACCAACCTGAGTACTTGCTTTTAAGCCTTTTGTAATTCTGTAATCTACATCAAGAATAGCTTTAATAGCTCTGTTCTTTAATTCGTAAGAGGAGTTTTCTCTTTCTTCAATAAAATTAAAAGGTACATAAACATCAGAATAACCACTAATATCTTTGTCGTATTTATAAGATCCATCTGCATTATATGGAGTTAAATATGGGTTTACTGTTCTTGAGTAATTAGCAGGATTTGTAAAACCATCTGTATCTGTTATGTATGATTTTGTTTTGCTTTCAGAACCAAATAATCCAATACCAATGTTTAACTTATCAGTAACTTCAAAGTTGTTTTTTAAAGTAATATTATATCTGTCGTAACCCGTTCCTACTGTAGTACCTTGCTCGTTATAAGCTCCTAAAGAGAAGTAGTAATCAGATTTTTCGCCTCCACCAGAGAAACTTAAACCATATTGTGTATTTACAGCACTTTGGTATAATAAATCACCCCAGTTTGTGTTATTGTTTCTTAAGGCATTGATAGAATTTTGCGTAGCTGAAGACAGCGCTGAAAAACCTCCCGTTCTATAAGCCCCTAATTCATTAGACTTATTTAGTATACGAGAAATTTCTCCGCCAGTGTCTCTATAAGTTAAGTCAGATCTGCTAGCTAATCCTAGCTCAAAATCTACTTTTTGTGAAGCATCTAAAAGATTTAATTTAGAAAAATCAGGTTTCATAGTAACAAACGTATTTGCTATGAAATTTACTTTCATGCTCCCTTTTTTACCTTTTTTGGTAGTAACAACAATAACCCCATTTGCTGCTCTTGCTCCGTAAATTGCGGTAGCAGCAGCATCTTTTAATATGGTAATATCTTTAATATCGTCAGGGTTTAATCCAGCAATTGAAAAGTTATTTAATTCGTCGATATTGTCTTTGTCAAAGTTTTTAGGAACATCATTGCTCTCTAATGGTAAACCATCTAATACCCATAACGGATCTTGTGAACCCGAAAGTGATGCTGTACCACGAACTCTAATTTTTGCAATAGCACCAGGAGCACCAGTAGCTTGAGTAACTGCTACACCTGCAACCTGACCTACTAATAATTGATCTAAACTTGCAACTCCTGCTTGTTGAATATCAGCCATATTCACTTTTGCAACAGCAGAAGTTAATTTTCTTTTTTCAATTTTTTGGTATCCAGTTACAACAACCTCTTTAAGTTCGCTTAAGTCTGGTTTTAAAGAAATGTTATAGCTTTTTTGGGCTGTAACATTAATAGTGTAAGATTGGTAGCCCATAAAGGTTACACGTACACTTGTAGTGTTGCTTGATATTTTTAATTCAAAATTACCGTCAAAATCTGTGATAGTACCGATACTTGCGCTTTCGATAACACTTTTTTGATTTGTACTATTAGAAACTGAGCTATTTTCAACATATACAGTTGCGCCCGGAATTGGTAATTTGTCTTGGTAATCAATTACCTTTCCTGTGATCGTTCGAGTTTCTTGAGAATACCCGACAACCGTCAGGAATAAGGTCAAGATGTAAAATAATTTTTTCATTTCTGGTTTTTAATTAGGATAAAAGATTTATAGTGTGGTATTTAAAGCTTTCTCTATTCGTTGAATCAAATCAAAATAATGGTTTTGTGTTTCTTGATTTCCAATATTTTTCTTGGTTCTTAATAATTGTAAAATTTGTTTTAATTCTCCTTTTTTATCAGAGGTTACTTCTGAAACTCTTTTAAGAGAAGATTGATTTATATTACGTGCCATTCTCGATTCATCTAGCTGATTGCATAAATGAGGAATGTTTAAATTATCTTGTATTTCGATTAATTTTTTAGCATCTGTTTTCTCAAAAAGCTTGTTTGTAGAAACAATAAGCACATCGATATAGTTCTTTTGCGTCATACGTTCCATAATCGTTAATGATTTATTTTGGATTGTTGGAGCAAAAATATTCTGACGTAATGTTTTAAATAATTGTGTTACAGTAAACACATTTTCTTTAGCTTCATTACGTTGGTATAATTCGTTTTCGGTAATTCTTAACAAACGATCATCACTAAGCATACTATATAAAGTACTGTATTGTAATTCTCTCGCCAGGGTATAAGGAGTATACTCATAAGGACCAACTGGAGAATCTTTTAATGCATTCGTTTTATCTAGGATTGGGTTAAAAAACAACCATTCAGGAATAGTAATACTGTTTTTTAATAAATACGCTACAGCTCTTTTTTGGATTGAAGCAGGAACAGGTACATAACTTGCTTTGTTATCACCATGTACAGTTGTGTTAAGATAAATACCTCCAAGGTTGCTTAATACATGTCTGTTATAAAGTTGCCATTGTCCAATAGTACCAATATAAAGTTTACCAGTTTCGTAGTAAGACTCATCTTTATCATACGTCCAGTCAAGGATATTATTTACAACACGTTTTAAGTTTTTAAGTCCGTACTCACTCGCTTTCATTGCGTCATTTCCTAAATCTTCTGATTGAGAACGTGGATCGATTATTTCGTCTTGTTGCTCTCCATAAAAATAAATTGGATCATTTTGATGTTTTGAGATAAGACCATTTAAAGCTGTATGTTCTTCTTTTTCGTCCCCATACCATCTGTATCCCCATTCGATAGCGTATTTATCGTATTCACCAATTTTTGGCGTAATAGCCTCTACGTGATCTTCTGGTTGAGCGATATAATTGTAACGAGCATAATCCATGATTGATGGAGCAGTTCCCCCCATTTTTGCTGTAAAATCTTTAGAACGAAGTGACTCTACATCATAAGCAAATGAAGAACCCATATTGTGTTTTAAACCAAAAGTATGTCCAACTTCATGAGATGATACAAATCGGATAGCTTCTCCCATATGTTCGTCGCTAAATTTATTTCCTCTTGCTTTAGGATCAATTACACCAGTTTGTATACGCATCCAGCTATGTAAAGAGGTCATAACATTATGCCACCATATAATGTCTGATTCGATTATTTCACCACTTCTAGGATCTACAACTGCAGGTCCCATCGCGTTCGATTTTGGAGAAGCTACATAAGTAATAACAGAGTAACGTACATCGTCAATATCAAAATCAGTATCTTCGGCAGTAGGTTCTTTTGCGATAACAGCATTTTTAAAACCTGCTTTTTCAAAAGCTATTTGCCAGTCACGAACACCTTCTATAATATAAGAACGCCATTGTTTAGGAGTTGAAGGGTCGATATAATAAACGATTTGTTTTTTTGGCTCTACCAATTCTCCTTTGCGGTACTTCTCGATATCTTCTTTTTTAGGCTCTAATCTCCATCGAGTTATTAATTCTTTCTCGCGCATGGCATGTTGAGCATCGCTAAAATACCAGTGCTTTTCGGTAAAATATCCAATACGTTTATCAGAAAAACGAGGTTGCATAGGAACTTTATCTAATAAGATAATATTACTAGTTACTCCAATGGTAACTGATAGGGCAGGACCACCTTCGCTTACTGAAGTTGTAAGTTGCGATTTAACAACTATATTTTTCGGGAACGATTTTGCATATTCTATATAAGATAGCTCTGATTTTACTGAACCACCAAAACCTATGTTGCTCAAAACATCATTAAAACTTTTTTGTTTTCCGTCAAAAACTTTATTTGCTTTGATTACAACCGCAGTCGAATCATTATTTTTTGTTTCGATATCAAAAACCTCTATAATAGACTCCGAAAAGTTATTGTTTACCGAAGCAGTTATTGCATCACCTACTGGAGATGAAACATTTGGTACAGATGATTTTACCCATACTTTTTTGGCAACAAGATCTTTATGGAAAGTGATGATCTTGTTTTCATAGTTCATTCCTTTGTTTAATCCAGCCTCATTAACCTGCATTGGGACATTCGAAATTTTATTTACCACAAGAAATTCTCTCTGAAAAAGAGAATCATTTATTTCTAGATAAAGATCAGTTTTAGCTTGTATAATGTTAAATAATCCTTTTTTTACGGTTGCGTCCTTTAAAAGATCGTTATATTTTTTTCCTTTTTTGTTGCTTGTAGAATCCTTTGCTTGTTCAGTTTTGTTTTCTTTACTTTTTTTATCTTTTTTCTGCGCAATAATTGTAGTACTACTAATTAATAATAGTAGAATAAATGTGTTTTTTAAATATTTCAATAATGCCTTTTCCCTCATTTGAAGTTAAGTTTAGGTTAATTTTTCGCCTAAAATATTGCATCCATTACGTTAAAAAAAACAAAATGGAGTGAGTGGCTTTTTTTCGGGAGTGAATGCTTTTTTTATTCAATTAAGGGTAAAATACAGACAAAAAAACCGTCTCTTTTAAACGTCTCAAAATCGGTTTTAGAATAGTAGTTGTAAATACTTTGTAAGTACTTATGACCAAACTTAGACTCCTTCCCGAAGTTTTGTTTTTCGTTTAGATTATTGGTAATGACCACCTTATTTTCCTGGATGGTAATTGTTATATTTAACGGATTTTCATCTGAAGCAATGTTGTGTTTGATAGCGTTTTCTATCGCGATCTGAAAAGCTAAGTAGGGTACTTTTTTTGATAAAACACTATTGTCTTCGATTGTTATCGTAAAGTTAAATTCGTCTTTATATCTGGTTTGTTGCAAAAAGATATACTTTTCTATAAATAGAAGTTCTTCTTTCAGTGTAACAATATTCTGCTCAGGTGGATTTATTAAATACCGATAAATTTTAGAAAGGTTTAAAGTAAACTTGCGCGCTACACCAGTATTACTTTCAATAAGCATATAAAGGGAATTCAGGGAATTAAATAAAAAATGAGGGTTAATTTGCTCCTTTAATTGGTGCAACTGAATCAATGCTTTTTCTTTCTTTATCTTTTCATTTTCTAAACTCAATTTATTTTTTTCTTTGGCTAGGTCTTCTTTTTCCTGAAAGCTTTTGCGGGTAAAAAGCGCAAATAAATAAAAGAATATAAGTAAGATTGCTGTAGTTATAAAGTAAATTAATGACGCATATTTTTTTATAGCATCTACATCTTCATTTGCAATGTTTTCTGGGAAATTGACACAAACGTACCAATTTGTACCTGCTACATTTAAACGTTTTGTGTATCTAACAATGTCTAATTTTAAATATTCGGAAAGGCCTATTTTTTTTGTGAAATCTATCTTAGGAACAAAGATTGTATCTGATGGTATTACATCGGTTATTTTAAAAACATTCTGCTTTATAAACTTAATTTCGGGGTGATAAAGTATAGTTCCTTCTTTATCAAATACAAAAGCATAATTTTCTGCCAATTGATCTACGGTTGAAAAATAGAATCGCAATGCTTTTAAATCAATATCATAACCATAGCGTACTACTTCGCCATTTGCTGCATTAGCTTTAAAATAAATACGCCAAAAAATGTTTTGTCCATCTTTAAGGATACAATTAAATTTATCTTTATCACCGTTTTTAGCAATGAAATCACTGATATCCGTTCTTAAATCAGCGTTCTTATTAGAGGTTCTAAATTCTATTTTTCCATTGTTTATCTGGAACCAATTGTTTTTTACAAGATTCTGATTGGCATGTATAGTACTTAAAACGTTTAAATTATTTGATAAATTATTAGGAGTGCTAATTTTAATAATCTGCTTTATTTCTTTCTCGATTTCAAGAAAACGTGAAAACTCCAGCGCTAGAACTTCTTGCTTTTTTATAAAGCTACGTAGCGCGTTGGTAGAATTTGATTTTTCGGATATTTGTGTTATTAAACTACTTAGTATATAAATAGAAAGCAATGTAACGACTACGAAAACAATTCCTAAAATAAAGAAGTTACGCCCAGAAAGGCTATTTTTTAATTTAAAATTCAATGGTATTCTTTAAAAACAAGGAATATAAAAGTCCTTATTATAATGTGGTATTATTAATTTTTCGCAAAGATAATTCTTTTCTTCTTCTTCTTATTAGGGGTTTATAAAACGTATTTATCAATATATCAGCTAAATCTATCTATTGTTTAGCCTTTTATCTGGAGGTGCTCCATTTTCTTTCCAATCAGGGTTTTGTTTCCAACAGGTTTAAAACCTAGTTTTAAGTATAATTTTTTAGCATGAGGATTTGCTTCATCTACAAGTAATCCTAAAGTTTGTTGATTTTTATTTACATATTCATCAATCAAAAACTGTAAAATTTTAGACCCAATACCTTTTCCCTGGCACTTAGGATCAACTCCTAACGTGTCAATATAATATTCTCCTTTTTGAGTTTCGTCTTCAGGATTAAAATTTTTGTTGTAATGAGTTCTAACGTATTGTACGATAGGTTCTCTTAATAGGTTTAATTTTGCACCATCATATATATTTACAGCAGCAACAATCTCGTTGTCATCTACAGCAACAAAACAATTTTGATAAGAGTATTGATTATTTTCCTTTGCTATAAAGTGTAGCAAAAAGTCTTTTGCTTTATTGTAGTTTTCTTCACCAATAAATTTATAAACGATATCCTCCATTGCTAATAGTAAATAGGTTGCAATACTTTCGGAATCCTTTATTGTTGCTTTTCTTATAATCATCACCTTTTCATTTTCGTTTTTGCAAAAATACCTTAATCTTGCATATATACCAAAATCAGACACATATATTAAGTTTTATTTTGGATTTTTCATCAAAATCGACTTTTATTGGTGATTATGTAATAAAATTCAATCAACAGAATTGTACAAATAATCTAAACTAATAGTTGTTTTTACAACTCTGTAAGTGATTTAAGAATCTTTAAGTTTGATTATATAAAGGCAACAAACTCGATTTTTGCGATTCACATTTATATTAAAACTTATATTTGTATAATAAAAAGCGCTAACTTGTAGAACAAGTTCTAGAGTATGACTATCCGATGTTCTACATATTGATAAATTCTAGCAAGTTATTTTTGCAAAATATTCTTTCATAAAAAAAGAAAATATATTTCTAAAAAATAATTAAAATATGTAAATTGTATGAACATATTGGTTTTTATATTTAGTTAAAAGACTTCCCCAAATCTCTTTTAAATGCGTGTTCTTGTTTTAGTTTAGTATTAATTTTTTTTCAAAAAAAACATTGACACCAATTAAACCTATTTAATCTTTAATTGGTAACACAGATTTTAATATTTTAAAAACAATAACTATTTAAAAAATGTAGTACATATACTACTTCAGAACCTATATCAAAGCAGTTATTATGAGTTAATATTTTTATTAGTTCATTTTTTAACCTTAATACAGTATAAATTTTGACTAAAGAGAACTTGACAAAAAATACATTTGGTTTTACAAAACTAAAATTCGAACATAGAAAAGTAATTCATTATACTTTGCTGGCATTTGTAATCCTTTTACAAATCATGGCAGTTATAATATGGTATAACGAATCGACTAATGAAGCCAAAGTATCGAAGATTTTTGATTCGATAAACTATTTAGGCAGTGTAAAACAACTTACGAACGAGGTTAATGATTCGTTTATTAATTCCCAAAAGCACTATAATAATTATATAAGTAATAAAGACGAAGCCTCTTTAAAAGAATATGCTGAATCAATAAATAAGACTGGTGAATTGGTTGATAAACTAAGCGCTGTTACTGCAAATAATCAGGAATTTAAACAATTATTAATGGAGAAAAGCAAGTCCGAATCGGATGTTCTGGCTTTGCGATCTACCATTGACTCCATTATTGCGCTTCAAACGAATCCAAATAACAAAGAAGCAGCGAGTTTATTAGACTTTAAAAAGTTTGAATACAAGAAAATCCTGGATAGTATTAAAACGGATTCTTATATGAAAATTGATAGCGTATCCAAAAAAGGACTTTTCTCGAGATTGGGAGATGCGCTCGCTGGCAAAATGGATATTCAGAAAGAGCAATTAAAGATTGTTGTAACGATGAAATACAATGATAAACTTATTTCTGGTAGTATCGAGGATCAAATAAAAAATGTATTTGTAACGACTAATAAATATTATGAAAACCAGTTTAATAATTTAAAGAAATCATTTTCAAGTTTAAGAGATCAAGATTTAAAATTGACTGAGCTTAATAGCAAATTATTAAATTTAAGCGCTACGATATTGCCTAACTATACAAATCCTATAAATACGCTACAGGCCGATTCTCAGAAAAAATTACAGGATCAGTACAAATCAAATATAACGGTTAGGAATTATACATTATTGATATTAATAATTGTGATGCTTATCGTTTCAATCATACTTTTTAGTTTTACCAGAATGGCTTTTGAGTATGAAAAAAGATTAACAATTGCACAGAACCAAATACGCCAGAGTTTAAACTTTAAGAATAGAATCATGGGAATGATTAGCCATGAGATAAGATCACCTTTAAATATAATTTCTATGTATAGTAAGAAGATCAGTTCTTCTATAAAAGATGTTGAAATAAAGAATACGTTCAAATCGATTCAGTTTACGACTAATTCTTTGATTTTATTATCAAATCAGATTTTAGAATATTCAAAAGAAGAAAATCACGAGCTTAAGCTAAAGAATAAAAACTTTCATTTAAAATCAGAAATAAATCAAATTATCGATTCTTTGTCTTCACTGGTAGAAAGTAAAGGAAATAAGATTAAGTTAAATTCTAATTTAAATTCCGATTACGAAGTGTATTCTGATGCTACAAAAATTCATCAGCTTTTTTACAACATTGTGGGTAATGCAAATAAGTTTACCGAAAACGGACTCATATCTATAGGGATTGATCTTGATAATAGTTCGGATTATGAGTATAATTTAAAAATAGAGATTCAGGATAATGGAGCAGGTATTCCAGAGCATGATTTAAAAAATATTTTCGAATTATATTACCAAGGAGCTGTATCTAACAAAATCAATGATTTAGGTGTAGGTTTAGGTCTTAATTTATGCAAAGAAATAGTAGAATTATTTGATGGAGAAATCAAAATTGAGAGCGAAGAAGGAAAAGGCACAAAAGTTGTATTTAATTTGATATTAAGCCCAGTTTAAAATAAAACAGAATAAATACAGTTTTCGTATTTTAGAAGTATAAACGGGTTTATAATAATTTAATTTATAAACAATGAATTCATCAAATAGTTATAGTTTTTTAATTGCCGACGACCATGTCGTAGTACGTCAAGGGGTGACTTTAATTGTTAAAGAACTATTCTTGAACGCTATGGTTTATAAGGCAGCTACTTTTAACGATACTTTTAAAATATTAAAAGAGGTTAAAATAGATTTATTGATTTTGGATGTAAACTTCCCGGATGGTAATAGCTTGAATATATTGGCAGAAATTAAGGCAATTCAGCCAGAGGTCAAAATATTAATATTCTCGGCTCTAGAGGAGAATATTTATGCCATGCGATATTTAAATGCTGGGGCATCGGGATATTTAACCAAAGAAAGTTCTGAAGACGAAATGAAATTGGCGATAAATACAATGATTTCTTCAGGGAAATATATGACCCAGAATATTAAAGACAGAATTCTGGATTCTTATATTACTAAGAAACCAACCAATCCATTAGAAGTATTATCGAATAGAGAAATGGAAGTAGCGCGTTTATTTGTTAAAGGCTACGGTAATCTGGAAATTCTGGAAATTTTAAAAATCAAGAAAACCACTGTTAGCACTTATAAAAACAGGATTTTCGAAAAACTGGAAGTAGATAATCTAGCCGAACTAATAAAGCTTTTTCATCTCTATTATGATGAGAAATAAATAGAAGCATAAGTACTATTCTTTTATTAAGTACAAATATTTTAAAAAGCGGAGCCATTTAAGCTCCGCTTTTTTTTTCTTAAAAAACAAAGAATATAAAGCTTAGCGAACTCCGCGATTTTATAGAATCTTACTTATAAAAAATTTATGTGCTTTGCGTTAAAAAAAACTATGATCTAGCTTAGAGTTAACCGCAAAGAGCGCAAAGATTTTCGCGAAGTGCGCAAAGTACCGTGTGTAAATAGATGGATTGTATTTTGTATGTGTTTCAATTGGTGTAGAGACGCACCGCAGTGCGTCTGCGTAATCTGCATCTATAATCTATTTTTTAGTATGCTGAATTAACCGCAATTAGAGAAAGGCTCGCAAAGCTTCATCAATAGTTTTGCGAGCCTTTGTGTTTAATGCCCATAATCATGTAGTACAAGTTCTATATAAAGTGGTACGATGTACTATAAACTATTGATTTCATTGCTAGTATCTTTGTGAAGGATATTAAGAGATAATTTCTTTTTTGTTTTATTGTCGATGAATTTAGTAGCGAAGAGATATGATGTTTGATATTTACAATAAGGATGGTTATAGAGCTATGAATAGCTTCCCTTCAAAATTTCGTGAGGACGGAAACCGTATGTTTTATAGTAAGGTTTCGAATATAAAAGAGTTGAGAGCTCAGGAATTGAAATTCAAAGTACTGGAAGAAAGATTTCAATTTGCTCTGGAAGCTTCAAACACGGGTGTTTGGGATTGGGATTTAAAAACGAATACTGTTTATTATTCGTCACAATCTTTTAAAATCCTGGAAATAAATTCTACTGATATTTTTGATAATCCAGAACGTTGGGATGAAATTGTACATCCAGATGATCTAGAAGAATATTACGCTACTATAAATGAGCATTTTGATAATAAGACTCCGTTTTATGAAAATTTTCATAGGGTATTAACCTCTAGCGGAAAATACAAATGGATTTTAGATAGAGGAGAAGTTATAGAGCGTGACTATAAAGGAAAGCCATTAAGAGTAATAGGAACTCATACTGATATTACTGCCCAGAAAGAAAAGGAATTGGAGTTGGTGAAAACAATGAAGCTATACAGTGAAAAGAATAGCCAGTTATTGAACTTTTCTCATATAGTGGCACACAATTTAAACTCGCATGCAGGGAATTTAAAATTGCTTTTGGATATGATCGATGCCGAAAATAAAGGCATGGAAAACAGTGAAGCATTTAGTTATTTAAGAACCGTATCGAATGATTTGAATAATACGATTGCCGATTTATCTCAAATTGTAAATATTCAGAATAACCAAAATATTATTGTAAAACCATTAAACTTAAATTCATATTTAAAGAAAGTGCTAGATATAGTAAGCGCATACAAATACAAAAATTTTGGTACAATTATAAATAACATCCCAGAAGAAGCCACAATTAATTTTAATCCGGCTTATCTGGAAAGCGTCTTATTGAATTTTTGCACCAATGCTATTAAGTATGCTGATCCGGAAAGAGCTTTAATAATTGAGTTTAATTTCTTTATAGAAAATGGCAAAAAAACATTTACTATAACTGATAATGGTTTGGGAATAGATTTAAAAAAACACGGGGATTTGTTGTTTGACATGTATAAAACATTCCATAAACATGAAGATGCACACGGAATAGGTTTGTATATAACAAAAAACCAGATTGAATCAATGAATGGAGCTGTAAACGTCGCAAGTGAAGTTGGGGTGGGAAGTACGTTTACAGTGACATTCAATGATTAAAAAGAATAGAATATATAATAGATAATAGTTTTAAAAATGGAGAAATTTGTAATTACAAAAAATACAAATGATGAGTTTCAGTTTGAATTTATAAATGAAGAAGGAGAGATACTTTTAAGAAGCAGCGGATACACAAGAAAATTTATGTGCGAGAAAGGAATTGAATCTGTAAAAACAAATTCACAAGACAGCACAAAGTTTTACAAAAAAACAATTTCTGATAATAAGGTTTATTTCAACTTAAAGGCCTTTAACGGAAAAATTATCGGAATGAGTAAAATGTACGATGATAGAATTTCGCGCGATCAGGGAATTGAATTTTTAAAAGAAAAAGCACTTCATGCAATTACAGAAGATCAATCAAAATTATCAGAAAAAAATGTAAATTCTGAATCAATAGCATGCTGATTTAAAATTGAATAAACATAGTTACTTGTAGTAAAAAAGAAAGTCCTCCAGAATTTAATTTTTGAGGGCTTTTGGTTTATAATATTACAAATCTCGCTTTGATTTAATGACTAATAAAAAGTTAGCAAAACAGATAAAACGGAGTCTAAATTGTTACAGGAATAAAATAGAATATAGATTTTACGTTAATTTTTTTGATAGTAAAAGTATTTATTTGTTCCTTTGTATCGATAATTATAGATATCTAGATATGATTGAATTGTTTAAAATGTTGTCTAATGAGCATCGTATACTCATTTTATCATGGTTAAAGGATCCGCATGCCCATTTTGCAATTGAGGATATAGAACCAGAGGTAAAGGATTATGGGGTATGTATGAGCGTTATACAAAAAAAAGCAGGTATTTCTCAATCTACAACATCATCATATCTATCATCAATGGTTAGTGCCGGCTTACTAAAATCAGTAAGAGAAGGGCAATGGACTTACTACAAACGTAATGAAGAAAAAATCCAGGAATTAGGAGATTACATTAAACAAGCCTTATAATTTTTGTTTTTATAATAACAAAAAGAATATTCAAGATGTTGATTTAAAATAACAGAGGAAAGAACTTATAAGTTCTTTTTTTTAAACTATAGAATATCTATAATTCTAGATATCTAATAATATAAGAATATTGAAAATAATTTTGCAAAAGCTCACAAACATTAAAATTACATTAATATGGAAAATTCAATAAGAACTTTCGAAAATCACAAAGCATTCAACCGCATTTATGCTCCAAACAAATTAACAATAGGTCTTTTTTTGCCACTAGATCTTTATGCTGGAGATCTTACAATCTTTAATAATCACACTAGCTATATCAAACAAATTGACGAAAAGAATTTTGGCGCTATCTGGGTACGAGATATTCCATTGTTTGATCCTAGTTTTGGCGATGCTGGTCAGGTATATGATGCATTTACTTATCTCTCATACCTTGCGGGACAAACCAAAAATGTAGCTTTAGGTACAGGAAGTATTGTATTGCCTTTTTGGCATCCAATCGCCTTGGCTAAAATTACTGCATCTTTGGATCAATTATCAAATAACAGATTAATCCTCGGAGTTGGTTCTGGCGATCGTGCTGCCGAATTTCCTGCATTCGGACTGCCTTTTGAAAAACGTGGGGAACGTTTTAGGCAAATATTACAAGAATTCCGTCATATAAGTCAAGAATCATTCCCTAAAATAAATTCTGAATTAACTTATCTAAATGGGGTAGATCTGCTTCCTAAACCTGTGGCAAAATCCATTCCGGCTCTTGTTACTGGATCAAGTCAGCAATCATTAGAATGGATAGCAAATAATAGCGATGGCTGGATTACATATCCAGGAGCTACAGCTCACAAAAATGATACGATTCGCTTGGGCGAAAAAATAAATGCTTGGAGAGACCTTATTCCGAACCAGCAATTCAAACCACATATGACTAACGAATGGATTGAGTTGGATGAAGATCCATATTTCCCCAGAACAGCACTAAGAGGAGGATTTATACTAAAAACAGGAAGATTAGGACTTATCGATTTATTATCAGAATGGCAAGAAGCTGGTGTAAATCATGCAGCATTAGGTATTCAGTTCAGTAAACGACCAATACCAGAAATTATTGATGAACTGGCAGAGGAAGTTCTGCCTCACTTTCCATCACTAAATAGTTAAATATTAATAGAATATAATTACAGTGTTGTAGTAAAAAAGAAAGCCCTCCAGAATCAAATTCAGGAGGGCTTTTTAACTTGAGAATAAATTTATTTTTTAGATTCTTCTACAGAAACTTTTCTAAATTCTTTTAATAATTTCTCTAATTCTAAAGTTGATTTACGAGCTCTTGGTCCAGCTGCTTTCACACCTTTGTCCATTAAAGACTCATATTCATTTTTGAATGTTTCGAATTCTGTCGTGATTTTGGCGAATAAGTCGTTCATGATAATGCTTTTATTTAATTAAGGCGCAAAAGTAAAATTTTGTTCGTAAGTACTAAATAATTTGCTGTTAAAATCATTATTTTTTTTCAAAGCCCACAATCCTAATGTTTTAGGGGCTTTAAAACATAATATTAGCTTAAAATTACATCAAAAACGAAGCTTTTTGTCAATTATTAGCATGATTATTTTTACAAAAAGAACATAGAATCGTCTCGTTAAGCATACTAATGGCTTGTACAGCCCATTTGAATGTTTTTTTGCTAAATGTTTATTATCATTTTTACAACAATTCAAGAGTTCACGGCACTTCTACAGCACGTTCTAAGCAAACAATCACATTGGCAGATTTATTATTTAAACCAATTTATAGACTTAAAAAGCTTTTCGGCTAAATCCCTCAATCTGGGTCAAGACTTCTGTAATCATAAATACTCGTTCATTAAAATCATTTAAGAATAAGCCGCCGTATGTCTTTACAAATTCTTTAAATATTGGTCCTTCTACATGTTTAAAAAAAGCATCTTGATTTTCGTAGATTTCCCAGAATACAACTTCGCCAGCAGGAGGCGTGGGTAAACTTTTTTCATTAAAATTAGGAATATGTACCATATACAATAATGTTTCGGGTTCTTTTTCATTTACATCCTGAGCAAGTTTTTTTAAAGCTGCAGTTGCTTTAACTTCATTTCCAGGCAAGATGGTCCATTTTGCGATTAGGGGATAATACATAATTGGTTTGTATTTAGTTTATAGATGAATTAAAATATTAGTTTAAAGAGATTATACTTCTACATATTCAAATGTTGGTCCTGCACATTCTCCATTTGCTAACGGAATATTTAATAATTCCAAAGCTTTATATTTAAGGTCATACATTACCGCAATACCTTTTATTAGTAAATCGGGATTACCGCTTACAGCATCATTTATATTATTAAGCAGCGTTACATATACTTTATTAAAATCGATGGCTTTTTGTAATAGTTCGGGATTATCCTTATAATCTTTCATTTTAGGATTTGCTTTCATATTATAAACCGATGACCAACTTACGGTAAACGGGCGGCCTGTAGGTACGCTTCTTACTGGCATCTGAAAATTAGTATCATTGGCACTATACATACGCCCATAACTTATTTCCTGAAACTTAAAGTAATGTGCATATTCAATATCTTCTCCAAACATCACATGATCTGTAGCAATAGTTCCGTCTATACCTTCACCTTGACCAACGATTTCATCAATGGCTTCTTCAGCCTCTTCATAGTTTGTAACTTTTGTAATCTTACCACCACTACCATAATAATGCTCAGGAGTTATCTGGCGTTTAGGATCTCCTTTAAATATTTTGCCTTCTGATTCTCGGTTCAGGCGTTCTAAACCATATCGTATGGCTTCATAAAATTGTCCTATACTATCAAAATTCTTTGTAATTGGCGCATTAGGATCCGATGGTCTTTCGATCGTAGAAAATTCTTCTAATGCTTCTTTAGAAAATTTAAGCAAGTGTACTTTAAACGCTGGTGCTCCTTCGGAAACAACTGGTCGAATATCTCCGGGCAAAAAGGTAGGGTAGGTAGGGATGATATCTTTTACATTAAAAAGTTTTTCACCTTTTTTTATACTTTTAGGATCAGTGATTGCATTAAGAATATTAGATACTAATATCATGTGCAACATTTCCTCTACAACTACGCTTCGTATTAGCGCAGCAGCCTCGACATTGCTACCCTCTTTTATGGTGTAAAGACCGCATAGATAAGGCGGTATTGTAGAAAGTTCTAGTTGTAATGCAGTCCTAAGGCATCGCTGAAGATGTTTTATATCCTTGATATAGTTCATGACATCATCCTGAGACATTTTTAGCTGAACAGGAAGATCTTTAATTTGCAAAGCGTCACCTTGCAGAGCAATCGAGTTTGCGATTTCTTGTGGCGTGTCTAAATGGGTGAGAGGCTTGATTAGTTTCTGACGCTTCGGATTATTTTTTTGAAAGAAATTATTTTCCATGATTTAATTATTGTTCAAGTTGTTTAAGAATAGCTTCTGCGGCTTTAAAAGTCAGGGCAGACATTGTTAGAGTAGGGTTGGAGGTGCCTAGAGTAGGCATATTGCCACAGCCCACAAGAAAAAGGTTTTCATGATCCCAGGTACGCATATCTGTATCTACTACTGAGTCTTGCTTAGTAAATCCCATGCGGTGAGTTCCTACAATATGTCCAGCACCTGCAAAACTGTATCCTTTGCCTTTATAGGTTACATAATCAGGGTCTTCTCCGGGTTTGTACTCTGTAAAATCTTTAATACCACATTGATCAAACAATTGCTCAGAAACAATTCCTGATGCTTCAAAAGCTTTTAGCATATACTCCGTTGCGTTGTAGTGAATAACGGGTCTGTAATTATCGATATTATCCTTGTATACCGGATCAATTGTTACACGATTGTTTGGGTCGGGAGCTTGTTCACATTCAAAGTGAGTAAAGAATTGTCGGGTAACGCGATCTTCGATTCTATCACGTAGTTTTTTACCAAATACACCTTCGCTAACAGCCTCACTTACATCTGATCCCGGAGAAAATGTAGGCCATGCCCAACCCCAGTTATCCAATGGTAATATCCATGCGGCATGGTCTTTACGAAATTCTCCATCACGAAATGTTGGAATATTGGTAGTAGATCCCGGACCACGATACGGATAAATAGGTTCTTTGGCAAGTCCCCATCGTAATACCGTCATGTGATCCATTAAGTTACGACCTACCTGATCACTACTATTGGCAGCACCAGAAGCAAGTAGTAATTTGGCGTTTTCTATAGCACTAGCAGCCATTACATATATTGTTCCTTTGGCAGTAAATGTTTCGTATTTACTAGAGTTACCGTTTACATATTTTTTATATTCAACACCGTTTATCCAGTTAGAAGTTTCGTTTATTAATAATCGGGAAGCTACAGCTTGTGTTTTGATGGAAAGATTTCCCATATCACACTTTCTAAGCGTTTTTAATGCGTTATACTTAGCTTGTACAGGACAAATAGGAACGCAGCTTGCATTACCTTCGCAACGTTGCCCAGTATAAGGATCCCAGTTTGACCCCACAGGATTATAATCTACTTTTGATTTGTTTCGGGTTATATCCAGTTTCTTTGTACCCGGATTCCAAGCTACTCCATCAATATCATAATCTGTATTAGGAATAGAATTCCGACCTTGTGGCGTACTAATGCAATACAGTTTGTATGCTTTATCATTAAGTATAATTTTACTGTTTTTGTCTATTACATCAGTCATTACTTTATCGAGATAACTTATCGGGATACCTTTCATAGGAAGTACGTAATCCTTATTATAGATACTTTTTTGCTCAATAGGATAGTTTTGATCCTTTACATCTCCAGAAACACCAATTTCATTTTCGGCCATTTCGTAGTAACGGTTCATATCTTCATATTTAATAGGCCAATCTACAGCAACACCGTATTTTGATTTCATTTTAAAATCATTAGGTAACATTCGGAGTGTTGTACCTAACCAGTGTAAGGTCGTACCACCAGGAGCACGGGTACAATCGCTTGCAAAAGGTAATGGTCCCATTTGTACTAAATACCCATTAGTAGACGGCTTGTTTTTTTGCATCACCTGTAAGTCTAATACATTTATAGATTGTGCATCTTTTACATCGGGATAAGGTGAGTTTGGTACTTTTGCGGAAGCATTATAAAAAGTAGTAAGATAGTCTTGATAATTTTTGTAATTAGCTTCCTGATCCATTGCTATACCTGCTGTTAATCCAGCTTCGAGCATCAATACTTTTTTTCCTGCATTGGTGAGCAATTTTGCCACTATTGATCCAGCTATTCCAGATCCAACAATTACCACATCATAACTATTATTTTCCATTTGAAACTTTTTTAGCAGTTGATTGTTTAACTGAAAGAGGAAGATCTGACCATGAACCATACCCAGGTTGTTTAGCTCCAGGCGGGTGTGCATGTATCGCATCCCACATTAAGCCTTGTATGTATGAAGCTGATGATACTACATTCCCGTTCCAATTTCCTGTATACCAAAGAACAATAATACTTTGAGCTAGATTGCCATAAGAAGATGTAGGCATAAACTGTGTAGCCAGTGCATGTTCGATAACTTTTGGATTCTGTTTAGAATCGATGAGTAGTTTGTTAAAATCGATAAAGAAGTAATCAACGTCTTCTTTATTTATATTTTTAAGAATGGTATTATAATAACTTTCCTGCATTCCAGTAGACTTAAGTTCTGTTTTACTAAAACCAGTAAGTAATGCCGAAGCTTCTAAAAAAAGTTTAGAATAGGGGATAGGTTCCATAAGATTGGTTTGGGGGATTTAGGTGTTAATTAATAATTTAGGTTTCTATTACATTATTTTTTTGATTTTTACTTACGTAGAATGATTATAAATAACTGATAATCAATGCGTTTGTCTAGCTAAAGTATATAAAGGAGATAGTGTAGCAATACGTGTTTTTACCTGTTTTTTTTATATAGCTACTTTATTGACACAGCAATAATTAGCTTTAAGAGTTGTCTTATTAACAGGTTGTTAGGTTTTATCTTATATTTATTTATAATAAACGAAAAGTGCTTATTAATTGAAAATAGTTTAATGTTTTGCTCGTATTAATGAAATAAAATAAATTGCATTTTGCTTCTCTCTTTAAATCAATAAAAATGGCTTAGAGTCTATTTAAAATTGGGATTGTTTTGCCATAAAAAGTAAATTTGTGAAGTGCGAAAAGTTATTCCTTACATATTCATCTTCTTAATAGCGTCTAACATTGGCTTCTTTCAGCAATTTTATAAATTGCCTGTATTACTTGAGCACTTTAAGGAACATCAGCAAATAGGAAATGTAAGTTTTATTGATTTTTTGGCCATGCATTATTGGGGCGATGATCTAAACGATAATGATGGTGATCGCGATATGCAACTTCCTTTTAAAAATATAAGTGGTTATTCATTACAGCTTGTATTTATACCTACAGATAAACACACCATTTATATACCTTTTAATACTGGACTTAAAGAGTCTGCTATTATTCCTTATACATCCAACCTGTATTCTAACCCTGCCTTATTTTCGGTATTTAGACCTCCTATAGCATAATTTAATTTTTCAAATTTTTATTGTAGTTAAGACATTTATAGGTCTCAGCTATAGCATTATTATATCTAAAAATTAAATCAAATTATGCTTAATAAGATAATACAATTCTCAGTTAAGAATAAACTGGTAATTGGCGTCTTTACATTGCTATGGATTATTTATGGCGTGTATGAAGTTAGTCGTTTACCAATAGATGCTGTACCAGACATCACAAACAATCAGGTACAAATTATTACAACCGCTCCATCCTTAGGAGCCGAAGATGTAGAGCGTCTTATAACATTCCCGATAGAACAGGCGATAAGTAATATTCCGCAGCTTAAAGAAAGTCGTAGTATTTCGCGTTTTGGACTTTCGTTAATTACAATTGTCTTTGATGATGATACAGATGTGTATTGGGCGCGTCAGCAGGTTGCCGAACGTTTACAAAAAGTAGAAATAGACAAAAATGCCAGTAAACCCGAAATGGCTCCTGCAACAACTGGATTGGGCGAAATATACCAATATGTTGTAAAACCACAACCGGGTTATGAAGCCAAGTATTCTCTTGAGGATCTAAGAACAATCCAAGATTGGACAATTCGAAGACAACTTTTAGGAACTCCCGGAATTGCCGATGTAGCTACTTTTGGAGGGAAATTAAAACAATATGAAATTGCCGTAAACCCTGCACGATTAAAAGCCCAAAGTCTTACTATTAAAGAGGTTTTTACAGCCTTAAGTAGTAATAATGAGAATACAGGAGGAGCTTATATCGAGAAAGGCCCAACAGTACTTTATATCCGTAGTGTTGGTCTTACCAAGAATATAATTGATATCCAGAATATTATTGTAAAAAATACCCAAGCAGGGACACCAATTCTTATAAAAGATATTGCCGATGTAAAGATGTCTTCGGCAATACGTTATGGAGCTTTAACCACAGATGATCTGGGAGAATCTGTAGGTGGAATTGTTATGATGCTTAAAGGCGAAAACGCAAATAATGTAATTGTAGATGTAAAAAAACGCGTTGCCGAAATAGAAAAGATTTTACCTGAAGGTTTAAAAATAGAACCTTTTCTAGACCGTACCAAAATGGTTGATAATGCTATTGGTACAGTTCAAAAAAATCTTATCGAAGGGGCATTGATTGTTGTCTTGGTATTGGTGCTGTTTTTAGGTAATCTGCGTGCAGGATTTATTGTAGCATCGGTGATACCATTAGCAATGTTATTTGCTATTATCATGATGAATACCTTTGGCGTAAGCGGAAATTTAATGAGTCTTGGTGCTCTTGATTTTGGTTTAATAGTCGATGGTGCTGTAATTATAGTCGAGGCCATATTACACCATATGCACAGCACTAAAAAGTATAAAAACGTAGATAGTGTTTCGCAACCAGAAATGGACAAAGAAGTTGCTAGTTCGGCAGGTCGTATGATGAACGCAGCTGTATTTGGACAAATAATTATCCTTATCGTTTATCTTCCTATTTTATCATTAGAAGGAATAGAAGGTAAAATGTTTAAACCAATGGCACAAACCGTTGCTTTTGCCATTTTAGGAGCATTTATTTTATCGCTTACCTATGTGCCAATGGTTAGTTCTTTATTTATAAGTAAGAAAGTAAACCATAAACCGAATCTTTCTGACCGAATTATGGCAAGGTTAGAATCGTATTATGAAAATTGGTTAACTAAAGCTTTACGAGTAAGAAAATCTATTGTTATCTCGGCATTTGTTTTATTTGGTATTGCTATGCTTTTGTTTACACGAATGGGTGGTGAGTTTATACCACAACTAGAAGAAGGAGATTTTGCTGTAGAAACACGTTTACTACTAGGAACAAACCTATCGACAACTACAGAAACAATTCAGAAAATTTCGGCTGCTCTTAAAAGCAATTATCCCGAGGTCGAAAAAGTAGTATCGAGAATTGGTAGTGCCGAGATTCCTACGGATCCAATGCCTATAGAAGGTGGGGATATGATTATTGTTTTAAAAGATAAATCGGAGTGGACAAGTGCTTCATCTTTCCCAGAACTGGCAGATAAAATGACCGAAACAGTAAAACAAGTTGCTCCCGGAGTTACGACTGGTTTTCAATTTCCTGTTCAAATGCGTTTTAACGAACTTATGACAGGTGCAAAACAAGATGTTGTATGTAAAATTTATGGAGAAGATCTTGATAAACTGGCTGAATATGCCGAGAAATTAGGCAATATTGGTAAAACTGTAGAAGGGGCGACAGATCTATATGTTGAAAAAGTTACAGGAATGCCACAAATCGTTATAGATTATGATTGGGCCGAAATGGCTAAATACGGAATCTATGTTTCTGACATTAACCAAACCGTAAATGCAGCTTTTGCAGGTGCAGTAGCTGGTAGTATTTATGAAGGTGAAAAACGATTTGATATGGTTGTTAGGGTTGAAGCAAGCGGACGAAAAGATATATCTGATGTACGTAATCTTTTAATCGCAACACCATCAGGAATGCAAATTCCGCTTTACCAAGTAGCATCGGTGAAAGAAATTGAAGGTCCAAACCAAATACAACGAGAAGACGCTAAAAGAAGAATCATTGTTGGTTTTAATGTTAGAGGTCGGGATGTAGAATCGATTGTAGAAGAATTACAGAAAAAAGTAAATGCTCAAATAAAATTTGATCCAGGATATTATATTACTTATGGAGGAACTTTTGAAAATTTACAACAAGCAAAATCTCGTCTTGGTGTTGCTGTACCAGCTGCATTATTTATGATTCTGGCATTGCTATATTTTGCGTTTAGATCTCTTAAAGAAGGAATTATAATATTTACAGCAATTCCTTTATCGGCAATTGGTGGGGTATTTGGACTTGCATTGCGCGATATGCCTTTTAGTATATCTGCAGGAGTTGGTTTCATTGCATTATTTGGAGTAGCCGTACTTAACGGAATTGTTTTAATATCGGAGTTTAACCGAATACAGAAGCTGGGCGAAATCACTGATCCGTTTCAAATTATCATTACAGGAACAAAAAACAGGTTGCGTCCCGTATTAATGACAGCCGCTGTAGCATCTTTAGGCTTCTTGCCAATGGCTTTAAGTAATGGTGCAGGTGCAGAGGTACAACGTCCATTAGCAACAGTAGTTATAGGAGGATTAATAACGGCAACTTTACTTACGTTGTTTGTGCTTCCGTCTATTTATTTAATGACATATCATACCAAAGTATTTACTAAAAAAATGAAGAAACATAAAATCGATAAATTGACATTATTACTTGTTGGTTTATTAATTACAGCTTCGGTTCAGGCACAACAACGATCTATATCTCTTGATGAATCATTGTCTATTGCGATTCAGAATAATAAAAGAGTGAAATCGGCACAACTGAACGAAAAATCAAAAGAACAACTCCAAAAATCGGCTTTTGATATCCCGAAAACTGCTTTAGATGCAGATTACGGTCAGTTTAACAGCGGTCTTAACGACACCCGTTTCGGCATTAGCCAAACATTTGCTTTCCCAACTGTTTATAGCAATCAGAAAAAGGCTTTAAAAGAAGGTTATAATGCTGCCAAGGCTGAATCTCAGTTAACGGCACAGCAAATTAAATCGAATGTGAGGAATCTCTTTTATTCCTATATCTGGCTAAATAGTAAAAAAGAACTATTGGCTTATGCCGATTCTATTTACAGATTAATGGAGCAAAAATCGGATTTGCGTTATAGAGCCGGAGAAACAAATGTGCTTGAAAAAAGCGCTTCTCAATCGGCTAGACAATTCTATACCAACCAGCTTACAATGGTAAACAGGGATATAGATATAACAATACGATCTTTTAATGCTGTTCTTCAGGATAGTATAATTCATGTTCCAACAGCAACTAATATCAAGAATGAATTTAATGTTTCGTTAAACGAAAAATCAAATTCGGCAGAGTTGCCACAAATAAAACTGTCCAATCATATTGCCGAAACTGCAAAATGGAAATGGAAAACAGAACAAGCTAAGATGCTACCAGATATTACATTGGGATATAATAATTTGAGTATAATAGGTGCTCAAACCAATGATGCTGGGCAAGAAGTATATTATGATAGCAGCCATAGATTTAGTTATGTAAATCTGGGATTATCTATTCCGTTGTTTTATACAAGTCAATCTGCACGAAATAAAGCTGCAAAAACAGAATACGAAACGTATAAAACAATGGCAGAAGCAGCAAAAATTGAAGTGAAAACGGATATTTCGAATGCTATAAGTGAGGTAGAGAAGTATAAAGAAAGTCTTAATTATTATGAGAATGATGGGCTTAAAAATGCATCGACCATAATTGATGCTGCCAATAGTCAGTTAGAAAATGGAGATATTGATTATCTACAATGGGTATTGGTGGTAAACCAAGCAATTACAATAAAAAGTGAATATCTAGACAGGATTAATGACTACAATAAAGCCATAATTAATCTGCAAACCATTAATAATTTATAATATAATGAAAACATATATAACCGCAATTTTAGGCATGTTACTTATAGTATCCTGCAAAAGCGATAAAAAAGAAGAACAAAATAATGCCGAAGTCAATAAGCAAGAAAACAGCATTCAATTAACTAATGATCAGGTAAAAAATGCTGGATTGATTGTAGGGAATCCACAAGAAAAAAACGTAAAAGAAATATTAACGCTTCAGGGAACAGTTACTGTACCGCCTAAAAGTGTTGTAAGCATCAGTATTCCGTTAGGAGGATATATTAAACAAACAAGTTTAATGTCTGGAATGCATGTTAAAAAAGGACAATTATTAGCAGTAGTAGAGGATATGCAATACATACAACTGCAACAGGATTATCTTACTGCAAAAGAAAAGTTTCAATTATCGCAAAGCGAATATAACAGACAAAAAGAACTTAATGCCAAGAAAGCAAGTAGCGATAAATTATATGAACAAACTGCTACCGAAATGCAAACTCAGCGTATAAATATGGCAGCATTGGCACAGAAACTAACTTTACTAGGGATTAATGTAAGAACACTTACAGCCTCAAATATCAGTAAAACAGTATCTATTGTTTCGCCTATAAATGGTCTGGTAACTAAGGTTAATGTAAACGTGGGGAAATACATATCTCCAACGGATATGTTGTTTGAATTAATGGAAACCAGTGATATCGTTCTTGTTATGAATGCTTTTGAGAAAGATGTACACTTACTTTCTGTAGGACAATCGGTTACAGCTTTTACCAATAGTAATCCTTCAAAGAAATATACGGCTAAAATTGCTTACATAAATCAAAGTCTTAACGGAGATCGTGCAGCCGAAGTTATCTGTAAAGTAAATAAATACGATAGCTCATTACTTCCTGGTCTTTTTATTAATGCTGAAGCAGAATTTGAAAACGAAAAAGCACTTACAGTTCCAGAAGATGCTGTTGTAAGATGGCAAGGCAAATTCTTTGTTTTTTCTTCTACAGGAAATAATAATTATAAAATGATTCCGGTAGAACCTGGAACGACGAATGAAGGCTTTCGCCAAATTAAATCTTCTCTAATAAATGCATCATCCAAAGTTGTGACTAAGAATGCGTACACACTTTTAATGACGTTTATGAATAGCGGAGAGTAAAAGTCCAAACATTTGCTAAACAGAAAAAGGTAGTCACTAGGCTACCTTTCCTGTTTAATGTATCTAGGTAGAGACGCACCGCAGTGCGTCTAACCCAATATATATTGCAAAATGATTTTTAACACATAGAAACATAGATTTAAAATGAATATCTAAAGCATCTTATAGAAAATCATAATTTTTTCACATAGCTAACTATTTGTGTTTTAACTAAGTGAAACGCTTTATTGGTAACTAAAAAAATCTATTTTCTATGTATTAATTTTATTCAGATAAAAAATAAAATTTATTCCGCCTTTCTAATTAATGGGATAACTTTTGTTCCTATTAATTCTATTGCATTCATTAATTGAGAATGTGTAAGTCCTGCATTATCCATTTGGAATGTAAATCTTGAGACACCGCCAAGAGATTCACTATGTCTTAAAATCTTCTCAGCTACTTGTTCGGGATTACCTACAACCAAAACCCCTTTTTCGTCGATAAGACTATCAAACTGTGCTTTTGTAACAGGCGGCCAGCCTCGTTCTTTTCCTAGTTTAGTCCAAAGTTCGGCATAACCCGGATAATAATCGGCAATTGCTTTTTCATTTGTACTACCTATATAACCTGGCGAATGCAAGCCTACTTTTAATTCTTTGGCAGTAAATCCTGCTGCTTTACCAGCTTCTCTATATAAATCAATTAACGGACGAAAACGATGTGTTTGACCTCCAATAACAGCAACCATTAATGGTAATCCCAGAGTTCCTGCTCTTACAAAAGATTCTGGAGTTCCGCCAACACCTAGCCAAATGGGTAATTTTTCTTGTAATGCACGTGGATATACAGGAAGGTTATTTAGAGCAGGACGAAATTTTCCTGACCAAGTAACAAATTCATTATCTCGTATTTGCAGCAAAAGTTCTAGTTTCTCTTTAAAAAGTTGATCGTAATCATTAAGATTAAACCCAAATAGAGGATAAGCTTCTATTGATGATCCACGCCCAACGACAATTTCTGCTCGTCCTTTGGAAATTAAATCCAGAGTAGCAAAACTTTGATATACACGTACAGGATCAGCAGCACTTAAAACACTCACGGCACTAGATAACCGAATATTGCTTGTTTTTGCTGCAGCTGCTGCCAAAATAACTGCTGTAGCAGAATCTAAGAATTCTTTTTTGTGATGCTCGCCAATACCAAATATGTCAAGACCTACCTGATCAGCTAGTTCAATTCTTTGTAATAATTGCTCCATTGCATCTACGCTACTAAGCGTATTATTGTCCCCGTACATTGCAGAGGCAAAACTATCTATACCTATTTCCATCATAGTAGTAAAGATAATAAATTTTGTTTTCTTTTTATTGTAGCTACATTTAAGTATTCAGCCAGCATTAATTATATTTGGCTATAAATTAGCTTCCAATTTCTCATTAATGAACAAAATTATAACATACTCACTTGAGCATCATACAAGCTTGTTTACAACTGAGGAAAACAAAAACGATTATTTTTATGTACAAATAAACGATCATCCTTACATCGACGAACCTTATCGAGCAGAAAGTTATGCAATAGAATTTCTTAAAAAAGGAAGTATTATAATGCAAACAAGGCTTACAAAAATTGTAATTCACGCACCAGCAATAATCACATTAGGCCCTTCGGTAATAAGAAGTTTTACCAAAAACAGCGATGAAATTTTAATGGATATCATCTTTTTTAAACCGCAATTCTTCCTTAAAAATCAGGCAAATGTTTTCTTCTTGAATCAATATGATTTTTTCGTTAATAGTCAGATGCATGTATTTAGCCTTGAGGATGGTGCTGAAATTAAATTTGGAAAAATATTTGATTTAATTAGTGATACACTTAATGGCAATAACAACAATCAATCTTCAATTTTAAGAAGTTATCTCTATATATTAGTATTCGAACTTGATGCTATAAAACAAACTATTACCGATAACTACGATCAAAATCCATTATTTGAAAAATTCAAAGAAATCCTCGCCAAAGAATTTTTAAGAGAACGTTCTGTAGGGTATTATGCAGATAGTTTAAATGTTACACGTAAATATTTATCTGAAGTCATTAAAAAGAATAGTGGGAAAACTGCCAGCGATTGGATCGATGATTTTATAGTGCTTGAAGCAAAAGTATTACTGCAAAACAAAACACTTACAATTAATCAGATAAGCGAAATGTTGAACTTTTCCAATCAATCTGTTTTTGGCAAATTTTTCAAGAGTTCTACTGGTTTTTCTCCTTTGGAATACCGTAAAAATAATGGACAATAACTTGTTGATTTAACCGCAAAGTTTTATAATTCTGTAGGTTAAAAAAGTTTAACCATTAAGACATTAAGATTCATTAAGGATTAAGTTTAATAGTAAAAATTATTTTTAATGGTTGTGGGAAGTTTAACGGCAGAGTATGCAAAGTGTTATTGATTAAGCTTTGCGAACTTTGCTTAAATCTTGGTGTACTTTTCGGTTAATTTCTAACTATAAACCACAATCTTGTCACCCTGACGGAGGAAGGGTCTCCGCAAGAAACTAACACAAAGTATTTCCAGATTATCGAGCTACTCGTGGAGATTCTTCGTTCCTCAGAAAGACAAGATTGTAGTGAGTTAGATTATCTAAAACTTTGCGAACTTTGCGTTTTTCCTTGCGTTCTCTGCGGTAAATTTCTTTACGGTTAAGTTTTTCTTAATACGACTTTACGACCAACATATAGGACATTTGGCTCTTTATTGATGAAACAAATCAACGCAACTTTGTACCATGATAATTTTACTGACAATGTGTAAATAAAAAATAAATTATGTCAAAAGTTGCAAAATTTGTAGTTATAATAAATGATAATGCGGGATGGATAGAAAATCAGGCAATTAAATTCTATTCTAATTTATTTGATCAATCGCAAGTATTAGGAGAGAAATACGTAGAAGAATACCTTTCTATTCCTAAACTCTTTAAAATACAAAATGATTTTTCGGTCGAAATGATGATGGTTTATGATAACGAAACACCTTTAGGTTTTATTAAGCTTAACTCATCCAGACTTTCTAATCAAAATCTTGGAGCAAATAAACCTGTTGGTATTGATCATATTGTTTATTTTGGAAAAGACGATTTAATGGTATTACTCAAGCGTGCTGAAGAAGTTGCTAATCAAAGAAAATATGATTTAATATGGATTAAAGCTTTTAAAGATGATGTTATTTTGATTGAATTATTGGAATCTCTTGAATATCAAGTATTCGATTATGAAGAAGATAATAGCAAGAATAGCAATCAAGAGCAAGTTTATTTTAGAAAAGAAATGCCAGTTCATTCCAATCCTATTTCATAAAAAGATATATAGATTAATGTGATGTTAATTTCTTACATTAGTAGATGCTAACGTTTTGAAAATAAGATAAACATGGAAGTAGTAAAAATATACATAGAATATGTAGCGAAAGGAATTGAAATAACTGGTATTATCACCATAATTATTGGGATTGTGCTAGCGATGGGTAAGTTCATTTTTTCACTTCAGGGAACAACTCTACGTTCCTATAAAATATTAAGACAAGAACTTGGCAAAGGAATCTTGTTAGGTCTAGAAATCCTTGTTGCAGGAGATATTATTGGCACAGTTGTAACCGAACCAACAATGGATCGTGTCCTTTCGTTAGGAGTTATTGTATTAATTAGAACATTTTTAAGTTTATCACTCGAGGTAGAAATCGAAGGGAAATTTCCATGGCAGAAAAGTAAAGAGATAGAGGAGTAATGAATCATTCCTCTTTTTGAGATCCGTATTTTTCCAGATTTATTCTTACTTTTTCATTTCTTTGTAAAGCATATTGCTCGTAGACCTTGTCAAATAGTTGATCATTTTCTAGTATTGCAATTTTGGCTTGTGCAATAAAATATTCCAAATCGTCTTTATATATTCCACCATTAACTTTTCTTACGGTATAAGTTTCTCCAGTAGCTCTTCTTTTCTTAATAATCTCGATAAAAGAGATGTTATTTCGTATATCTTTTCGAGCCGCCTGAGACCTAGGGGATTCATAAAATCTATATTCTGAATCAAAAAATCCAGAAATCGCATCGTCATTTAGTCTAAAAACTTTATTACAAAAAACTTTAAGCGCTACGTAACCATTTTCGTCTGCTTGTTCTATAAAATCTGAAATTTGATAAGGTGTTTTCATTTAATTAATTCCGATAACAAATTTTGCTCTCTTCTAAAAAAGAAATACAATACTTGTAGATACATAATTTAAGGTTATAAAAAATGAAATTACAAAAATGAATATTTAAAACCAAATTGATATTAATGACTGTGATAGGTGAGTGGTAACAGGATTTCTATTCTTTCTAAATATTACTATTTCTAATGCATTCTATAAATATTTAGGCATTTGATATTGAAGCTAATTGAGGTGATTTTTTAACAAAAATTATATAGAATTAATCTAAATAATTTTTGTTAAAGGATTATTAATATTTACATTTGCGCTGTTTTTATTTAGAACTATTAAAAACAGATAACCAATCAAATTTAAAAATTAATGAAGTATCTCAACTTAAGAATATCACAGTTTATATTTATAATTTGTTTTTTATTTTCGGTCTTAACATCTTTCGCGCAACAAAGCCCAGGAAAAATTAAAGGACAAATAACAACTTCAAATGGTAAACCTTTAACAGGAGTAAGTATTATCCTTAAAGCATCAAAATATAGCACTTCGACTGGTAGTGATGGCAGCTTTAAATTTGACAAAATAATCGCCAATATTTATACTTTACAGGCATCCTTAAAAGGTTACGAAACAATAGAACAAGAGATTAGTGTCTCTAAAAATCAAACCACAACACTTAATTTAATATTAAAAGTATCAAATAAAGATCAGGCATTAGGTAGCGCAAATTTTGGAGATAATGGATCTGAGCTTGATGAAATAATTGTTTCGGCTAGCAGAAAAGTAGAAACTTTATCTAAAACGCCTTCATCTGTAACGGTAATTAATGCTAAGAGTATCGAAAACTTATCAATTGTAAGTCCAAATATTGCTAATGTTCTTGCTTTTGCAGTTCCAGGTTTAGGTTCTGCGACTAATAATACTGGTAATTACGGACAAACTCTTAGAGGAAGAAATCCTTTGGTTCTTATCGATGGGATTCCGCAATCGACACCATTAAAATCGGCAGGTAGAGAATTACGCTCTATTGATCCTTCGGTAATCGAACGTATTGAAGTTATAAAAGGAGCAACAGCTATTTATGGTAATGGAGCCGATGGAGGTTTGATTAACTATATCACAAAATCGGGCAAGACACAAAAGAAATTTGCAGGATATAGTGAAGCTGTTACTACTGGAAACATTAAAGGGGATAGCGTTGTAGGATATAGACTTTTACAACAGTTTTATGGAAAAATCAAAAATTTCAATTATATCGTAGGTGGTGTATATGAAAAGACTGGTGTTTTTCGTGATGGAGAAGGAGAAGTTATATCTCCTGAATATGGATTAGGTGAAACCAAAACATATAATGTGTTTACCAAATTAGGATATGATCTTACAGAAAAACAAAGAATTGAATTAATGTACAATTACTTCAGTTCTAATCAAGATTCTGATTTTGTACTTAAAAATGGAGTTTATGGAGTTAGCCCAGCAATTGGTGTATTAGGAAACAGACCTGGTGCTGATGAAGGTACACGTTACAATCAGAATGCAAACCTTCAAT
Organism: Flavobacterium sp. AJR; assembly: GCF_002156885.1. Lineage (NCBI taxonomy): Bacteria > Pseudomonadati > Bacteroidota > Flavobacteriia > Flavobacteriales > Flavobacteriaceae > Flavobacterium > Flavobacterium sp. AJR. The sequence goes on from NZ_NCWQ01000033.1 coordinate 34,773, forward strand.
ATTCAAACAAAGAGATTTTTGGTAATACTAGCTTAACGGCTAATTTATATTTTCAGGATTTCTTGACTATTTTCTCTAATTCTGCCTTTTTCTACGGTTCTGGACAATCACAAACAGCATCTACCAAAAAAGGATTAAGAGTTTATTTAAACACTCCATTTACAGTTTCGTCAGACTTTACGGGAGATGTTACTTATGGTTTTGATTTACTAAACGATAAAACAAATCAAAAATTAGTCGATGGTAGAGTATGGGTTCCAAACATTGATATGGTTAATCTAGCTCCTTACGCACAATTATCGACTCAATTATTTGAGGATTGGACAGTAAAAGCTGGTTTGCGTATCGAAAATATCAAAATAAATATTGATGATTATAACACTCTTGCTACAGGAGCAAACGGTGCAGGAAGTGTTGCCGTAAAAGGTGGCGAACTTAATTATGATGCATTTGTTTTTAACACAGGTATAAGATATTCTAAGTTTAAGTTTTTCAACCCTTTCATCAGTTTTTCTCAAGCTTTCTCCGTATTTGATTTAGGTAGAGTTCTTACTGCTGCAAAACAAGATGCTATTTCAAAATTAGAAACTGAACCAATTATCGTAAATAATTATGAAGGTGGTTTTAGCAGCCAATTAGGGAAGTTTAATCTTAGTGCAGCTTATTATTACAGTACTTCTAAACTAGGAACAAACTTAATCCAAGTTGATGGTTTCTTGCTTGCAGAACGTTTACCAGAGCGTGTATGGGGTTATGAGATTCAGGCAGATTATCAAGTATTAAAACAACTTACTGTAGGAGGAAATTACGCTTATGTGCAAGGTAGAGGCGATAAAGATGGTGATGGTCATTTTTATGGAGAAAATGATATTTATTTAAAATCAAACAGAATACCTCCAGTTAAAATGACTGGTTACGCAAAATTTGGAAACGAAAGATTAAATGTAGAAATATATTGGATGTATGTTGGAGATCGAGATTATTTTAAACCAAATGCCAAAGGTGCATATGCAATTGGTGAAGGTCCGATTCATTCATTCAACTTATGGAACTTGGCTACAGCTTATAAAGTAACCGATCAAATTAGAGTGAAATTAGGTATTGAAAACCTACTTAACACAGATTATTATACTACAACTTCTCAATTTTATGGTACAAATGCCAATTATACAAGAGGAAATGGATCAAGATTTAATCTAGCTGTTGGTTACAGTTTCTAAGACAATCTATTAAGTAATATAAAAAAAGGTTCCTGGTATTTTTATCAGGAACCTTTTTTTTAAAATTCTGAGCGACAAAGGTTCTAAGGCTCTAAGAAACTTCACAAAGATTGTCAAAAAGGGAACGCGGATGACGCGGATTCGCTAGAGCGAAAACACGGATAAAACACGGATTTTATTAGTAATATAGAGAAATACGTACCGACACTTCGGGCAATGCCATTAAGTTAAGTTTTTTAAGCCATGTATTTTTGATAAAGATTGTCTAAAAGGGAACGCGGATGACGCGGATTCGCTAGAGCGAAAACACGGATTGAACACGGATTTTCTCTCGTCCCGAAGCTAAATGTCATTAAGTTAAGAGATTTTATATTTTACGCTGTTTCATACATCTGAAATCAAAAATCGTTAATCAAAAATCTTAAATCTTTTTTCCCTTAACCTCAATGACATTACGCTTCGGGATCGTGTTTTCGCTCTAGTGAATCCGTTTTATTCACGTACAATTCCTCAAACTTGTCATTAAGCTTTCTTTTTTTGTACTTAGTTTCTTTCTTTGTATTTGCATAAGTGCGAAAAATTAATACAATAATGTGAGATTTATTTGTTATTTTTGTTTAGACCAAATCTAAACAACCTAAATAATGAAAAATTTCCTGATTGCAGATTCTGAAAACTTGCATATAATCGGATTGAAACAGACCCTGAAAAAGTTTGTGAAGAAATCAAATTTAACCGTGGTAGGTTCTAAAGATGAGTTGATTACTCATTTGGAGAAAAATGTAGTTGAGTATTTAATTATCGATCCAAATAATATTTTTTTATTTTATGATGATGACTTTAAGCAGCTACGGCTGAATTCTCCAAATTGTAAAATTATCATTTTATCATACTTTAAGAATAAACAAACGATTAGCAGTTTTCTAAAAGAAAATATTGATGGATTTATTTCAAAGGACTGTCAGGAGCAGACTATTTTTGATGCTTTGTATAAAATCGAAAACGGTGAACGTTACTTGTGTCCGAAAATACTAAATCTTCTTGTAGATGTGCTTATTTCACCGGCATCTGATTTAAAAGAGAAACTAACTTTTAGAGAGTCTGAAATTCTAAAGCAGATTGCTAAAGGTAATGATGGGAAAAGCATTGCTTCTGACCTTTTTATAAGTATTCATACATTTAGAACTCATCGGAAAAATATTATGAAAAAAACTGGCAGACATACCACCCCAGAGCTTATTTTATATGCAATTAACAGAAAAATAATATAATTCGAGACTAGGTAAATAGTTTTTTTTTTGTCTATTTTATACTACATATGTAGTATTGCTTGTACCTCTTTTGTATAATTTTATTTACTATTCGTGTAGTATTGACTTTAGTTTTTATGGGATATACTTTTGTTAAAAACTATTCTTTAGAATGAATCTAAATAAAATAAGTCAATGGAAGCACGTGAACAGATAAGCACAATTGAATTAAAAGAGGTTTTAGAAAAAAAACATGTCAAGCACATTTTTTCTAA
>NZ_NCWQ01000034.1:0-59398 GCF_002156885.1 Flavobacterium sp. AJR
AAACATACTCCATTTGGTAAAAAATACAGTTGATTATGGTTTTTAACTATGTATTTGAGCAAAACAAAATGGATAAGACTTATAAATATAACCTCTATGAATCAAAAAAAACGATTTAAACAGAGTTCAACTATCATTGCCATATCTCTTAATTTATTAAAATTTCAAAAAGAGAATAAAAGCAGAAAGATTTTAAAGAGATATACTTTATCTCTTAAATACAAAAAAACAATGTTGAAAATTTTCATAATTCAGTTTTAATCTGTTTAAAAATAAATTTCAGGTGATATTCTCTGGTTTTATAAACAAAGTAAAAAGATATAAGGATTATTACTTCTGTATAAGAACTTCAATTTATTTCTAAACAATAATAACCATCCCTTAAAAAAATAAACTCAATATTTAAAGCTAAATTTTAAGAAAACAAAAGTTACCAGTTTCTTTTAATAAAAAAAATAGTACTAACAAGCTTATGCATTCCTTGTAAATTAAGAAAAAAAAAGTAAATTGCGCACATTTTTAAACAAAACAGCTGCCCCTTGAAAACATACATAATAACACGTTTTATCTTAGTCTTTTTTGCTTTCACATTAGTTTCATTTGGAGATCCCTATGCGCTCAAAAGAATTTCTGACAAAGAATTTAGGTATGAATTCTACACTTCAGAGAAAAAAGTAAATCCTAAAAAAAACAAGACTTATTATTGGTTCAAAGGAGGACTTATACATGAAGCCCAAGGCGGTATTGCAGGCGATGTACTTGACGACAAGTTTGTCAAAATGTACCATAGTAATCAATTGGCAGAACAAGGTTATTTTAAAAACGGCCTACGTGTTGGATTATGGAAAACCTGGCATCAAAATGGTGTTTTAGCCACTACAATTTCCTATAGCAAAGGATTACGTTCAGGAGAATATTACAGATATAATGAAAGTGGAAATTTGGTAGAGAACGGAAAATTCAGTTCGAACATCAAAACTGGGCAATGGACAAATTCAGAAACGAAAGAAATAACAACTTATAAAAAGGGCATAATCGTTAAACAAAAAGAAACCTTTACTAAATCTGAGAAATACAGAATCAAGCAGGAAAACACCAAGTTAGAAAATGACCTAGAAGCTAAAAAAGATTTAGAACTAACTTCTGACGCTGTTAAACTTGCTAATTATAAAGCCATAGCCAAAGAACAGAAAGCAATCGCAAAAGAAAAAGCTAAAAAAGAAAAAGAAACTGAAGCTACCACTAAAAAAACAGAAAGAGCTGCGAAAAAAGAAGCTAGAAAACAAGCTAAAAAAGAACCTAAAAAAGATACAAAAATAGAAATTTTCTTTAAAAGCCTTTTCAAGAAGAAAGATAAAGCACCTAAATAATGATTAAAGCACATAGTTTGTTGTATGCCATTTATGTTTGCTTAATTGTATCTATTATTTGTGGAGCACTGTTGTATTTTTCTAATTTATACAATCAGCTTAATTTGTTTTATAACCTGCAGGAAGAACTTTATATCCAAAATCAATCGGTTTTAAATTTTGCTCTAGGTAATAAAACCGTTGTTTCAGAAATTGAAAAAGACGAAAACTCAAACATTGAAGGCAGCTACGAAACAAAACAATACGGATTACTCTCACTGGTTTTAGCACAATCCTATATTTCAAATGACACTGTCTCTTCGGTACACTTTGTTGGCGCACAAAATCTGGATAAAAATGCCGTTTATTTAACTAATTTATCCAAATCACTTTTCTATTCTGGAAAAGTAAAACTTATTGGCAACAACCAATTACCAAGTACTTTTATCGAAACCTCTTATATCAACAATAGTTTAAATCAACTTACTACAGAAGGCAAAACAACACTTTCTGAACCTCAATTACCTGAAATAAATCCTGATTTCAAAAAGATATTTCAAGGCATAAAATCAGAAAAATCAAAACTTGCCGATATAGACAAACCTAAAGATTCTTTGTATTTCAATTCATTTTTTAATACAACAAAAGAGATTCAGGTAAAATCGATTCTTGGCAATATAATCTTCAAGGGCAACTTTATTTTACGCTCAGAAGATTCTATTCGGGTCAAAAAAAATACAGTTCTCGAGGATGTGATTTTAATAGCTCCTAAAATAACTTTTGAAGAAGGATTTAAGGGAACCGTTCAGGCATTTGCAACTAAAGGAATTGAACTAGAAGAAAAAGTAGTACTAAATTATCCATCAGTAATCTGTGTATATAATGAAAGCGCAGATGAGTCTAAAATAAAAATAAAAAAAGAATGTCAGATAACGGGCGCAGTCGTTTTATTTGGCAATACGAATACTCTTATTGATAAAAACATAATTGAAATTGATGAAAAAGGATTACTCTTTGGGGATTTGTATTGTTCGGGAAGGTTAATGCTCAAAAGCAATGTTTATGGATCGGTTTATACCAATAGATTTTTCCTAAAAACAGCATCATCCAGCTACGAAAATATGATTAGCGAGATTGAAATCAATACAGAAAAACGTCCAGCTTATTTTGTTTCGATTCCATTGTTTAACACTCAAAAAACAACTTATAGTGTTATCAAAAAAGTATTATAAACTTCCTGCCAATTCAATATTAGAATCAGTTATCGCGCTTACAATAATTTCAATTTGTTTGTATTTTGCCATAATGATTTTTGCATCAGTTTATACGCCAAAAACATCTGCTAAATTTTATGGTACTCAAAATAAAGTCAACGAGCTATTTTATTTATCTGAGTTAAAAAGCGATTCAATTTCAAACGAAAATCAAGACGATAACTTACTTATAGAAGAAGAAAGGATAAATGATAATTTAAAAAAAATTTCAATAGAATATAAAGACAGTACGCAATTTAAGTTTAAAAAAAGTTTTTATGTTCAAAATCCGCAATAGCTCACAATCAATACCTGCTTTCTCTATAATTGAGGCAGTCGTTGGTATGGCAATAACGGCTATTATCATGGGGGTTTTGTTTGTTATATTTTCGATTATTACTGGAAGAATGCTCGATTTTAAAAGCCAAAACCAATTAGTCAACGACCTGAATAGATTAACATATAGTCTAAATAAAGATATTTTTGAGAAAGAAAAAATGATCGTTCTAGAAAATGAAATTTACTTTAACGGATACACAGGAGAAAGAGTATCTTATCAATTTTCAGATGATTACATTTTGAGAAATAGTGAAACGTTTATCGATACTTTCAGGATCAAGTTAAATCGAATGATCGTAGATACAGTCAAAAGTAAATCAGAGCAATTTATGTTTCAGAAAGTAAAACTGAATATTGAAACAAATAAAAAAGAAATAGATCTGCGATTTTATAAAAGAATTTATCCTAATGAATTATTAGAAAAACTAAAAAAACAATGAGTTTTGATTTAAGTACATATAAAGCGCCAAAAGCTGAGAAAAAGGATTTCAGAATTGAAACCGGTTCTTTTGAATTCTCTAAAAAACTTTCTGATAAAAAAAAGGAGATATTTTACAGAGAACTAGGTATGCTTTTAAGATCAGGCGTAGACTTTAAAAAAGCATTGGAGATTCTGAGTAATCAGTCAGCCAGTAAATTTGAAAAAGAACTGATTCTTCAAATCAAAGAAAAAGTAGTCGAAGGAAGAAGTATTTATGAATCAATGCGAGAAACTAATCAGTTTTCAGCTTACGAATATTACAGTATCCAAATTGGTGAAGAAACACGAAAACTCGAAGAAGTTCTGCTAGAATTACAAAAATATTTTAATCGGAAAATTCAAATGAAAAGACAGATTATATCTGTTATGACTTACCCGACAATTGTCATGTTAGTCACGATTTTAGTTTTGTATTTTATGCTCAATAAAGTTGTTCCGATGTTTAGTTCTGTCTTCAAGCAATTTGGAAGCGAACTGCCAAAAAGCACTCAGATTATCCTAAAAATATCAAATCATTCAGGGCTAATTTTTTCAGTTTTAATTGGAATTATTGTTAGCTTAATAGCAATACATATGTTGTTAAAAGGTAAGGACAGCTACAGATCATTCACTACAAAAATGCTTTTAAAAATTCCCTATTTTGGAAATTTGATTCGCAAAATTTATATCTCTCGTTTTTGTCAGGCTATGAACTTGTTGATTACATCTAAAACAACCTTAATAAATTCATTGTCACTCACGGCAAAAATGATTGGTTTTTATCCTATCGAAATAGCAATCGAGCAAATAAAAGAAGATATCACAAGAGGAGCCTCTTTACATGAAAGTCTAAAAAGACACAGTGTATTTGAAAACAAAATGGTTTCTATGGTTGAAGTCGCTGAACAGGTTAATCAGCTCGAGACTATGTTTGAGCGATTAACTGAGCAATATAATGAAGAAATTAGCCATCAGACCAAGATGATTGGCGTTATTCTAGAGCCCATGATTATTATAGTAATTGGAGCAATTGTAGGTGTAATTATGGTCTCAATGTATGCTCCAATGTTTGACTTAAGTAAAATTATAAATAAATAGTTTTTATTACAATTCTATTTGTATTTTTGCCCGCAATTAATTAACAAATTTTAACAAAGAAAAAAACACATAAATGTTAAATACGATTAAAAAATACCAAAAATTAAACCAAAAATTAACTGTTAAAGCATATTCCTTAACAGAAATTTTAATTGTATTGTGTATAATTGGTATTCTTTTACTAATGGTATTACCAAACCAAACATCTGTAATTGGTCAAGCTAAAGCTATTGAAGCCCAAGCGATGCTTAATCAGGTTTATGGCCTAGAGAAAAGTTATTTCTACAGACACTCAAAATATTCAGGTAGTTTAGAAGAAATTGGTTTTGAACAGGAGAAAACCGTTGATGAAGGTGGGCAAGCAGTCTACAAAATTGAAATCTTAGAAGCTTCGAATGATTCTTTTTCTGCAAGAGCTACTGCAACATCTGACTTAGATGGTGATGGAAGTTTTAATACCTGGGAAATTGACAGCAAAAAAATATTAACTGAAGTAACAAAAGAATAAATTGAAAATAGCCCCAGTAATTTTGTTATTATGTTTAATTGCAATTTTTATACAGGATTTGAAATACAGGAGAATACATATTATCTTACCCTTAATAATTTTCGTTTTATCCATCTTTTTAATCTCCATTAAAAGCATTAACTTATTTAAAATCATTGGTTTTAATTTAGGTTTCTTTTTAATTACATTAAGCATTTTAACGGCTTATATGAGTATGAAATCTAAAAAATTCCTAAACCCTTTCCAACATTATTTTGGATTAGGTGATTTATTATTTTATACTGCTATTACCCCCTTATTTTTATTAAGAAATTATATCTTATTTTTTATACTTTCACTCTTATTTGCTATTCTAATGCAATTTGGACTGAAGAAATTCATTAAAGAAGAGACTGTTCCTTTGGCCGGATTTTCAGCTTTGTTTCTAATTATTATGATCCTGAAAGACAACTTCATGTTTTTTCAAAAAATCACTTTATTATAATGACACAAGATATCGAAATCCAATCTGAAGTCCAGCACATGGTATCTAATGACCTTGCCAATCAGTATCGAATATTACCTAAATCTTCTTCTAAAGATACTTTAGAATTATATGTTGATGATTCTAATAATAATGAAGAAGCAAAGGAGGAATTAGAACTTTTCTTGGGAAAAAATATTATTTTTTACCCGATCATTGCTTCTGAAATTGAAAAAGCATTATCAATTTATTATAGAAAAGAAAGAGCATTAAGCTCAAATAAATCTCTAAATGTAGATAAAGGTGATTTTCTGGAAAATTTATTGACAGAGGCAAAATCATTAAAATGTAGTGATATTCATTTTGAAGTTTACGAAGATTCTTCTCGTATTAGATTTAGAATTGACGGACAATTGATTGAACGTTACAAAATAGAACGCGAAAATTATCTTGAATTAGTTAATAAAGTCAAGATTAAAGCCAAATTAAATATTACCGAAAAAAGACTTCCTCAGGACGGAAGGATTACCAATGAATCTTTTGACATCAGAGTCTCTATTTTACCAACTTTATTTGGAGAAAAAATAGTAATGCGTCTTTTAGGTCAGGACGCCTCTAATATTGATTTGAATACTTTAGGCCTGCAAAAAGAAGAACTTGAAAGCTACCTTGAAGCAGTAAAAAAACCAAACGGAATTATATTGATAAGCGGTCCAACCGGTTCAGGAAAAACAACTACGCTTTACGCTACTTTAAGGTTACTAAATGATAGTCGACGAAATATAGTAACAGTTGAAGATCCAATTGAATATACTTTAAAAGGAATCAATCAGGTACAATTAAAAGAAGATATCGGATTAACATTTTCATCAGCTTTAAAATCATTTTTACGTCAGGATCCTGATGTTATTATGCTAGGAGAAATTCGTGATTCAGAAACAGCATTAATGGCTATTCGTGCTTCATTAACTGGACATTTGGTTTTATCAACCATACATACTAATTCAGCAATAGGAACTATTTCGAGATTAATTGATATGGGAGTCCCCTCCTATTTAATTGCTGAAACCTTAAATCTATCAGTCGCTCAAAGGTTGGTTAGAAAACTATGTAAGAACTGTAAAAAAGAAACGACATGCAATCCAAAAGATTTTCCTCTGAATTTTAAATTTCCTTATGAAATTACCTATTATTATAAACCTGTTGGTTGTAACAATTGTTTTCATACAGGCTATAAAGGAAGAACAGCTATTTATGAAATTTTAAATATCGACAATACGATTACGGAAGCGATTAAAAATAATACCATTACTAAATTATACAGTAATGATGAAAATTATAAATCCTTACCACAAAAAGCATTTGATATTTTAGCCATAGGAGAAACTTCTCTTGAAGAAATATATTCAATTTTAATAAACATATAAATAAAATGCTTAAACAGATTGTTTACGTACTAGCTGCGTTACTTTTCACAAATATTATTGTAGCACAGCAAAATATTGTTGAACTAAATCAAAAATTTGACGAATTATCCATACAAAAAAAAGGACTGAACGAAACTATAAAAATTGACGTTTCTGGACTTACATTGCATGATTTTATTTCTTCTATTGCCGAGGAACATCAATTAAATGTCGACATTGACACTGATTTAAACCAGCCAGTAGCCAATAATTTTTTTGACGTTACTGTCAAAAATGTTTTCATTCATTTGGTACAAAAATACGATCTGGAAGTCTCTTTCATGAACAACATCATTATTTTCAAAAAAAGAAAAGTAATAGCAATTGTCGAAAAAAAACAGCCAAAAATCATTGATATTACGTACAATCCTCAAAATGACTTCTTATCGGTAAAGCTAGAAAACGATACTTTATCTGCTGTTGCAAAAGCAATTATTGATAAATCTGGTAAAAATTTAATACTAGCTCCAGATGTAAAAAACATTAGAATTTCAGCTTATATTTTAAATCGTCCGTTCGATCAGGTAATCGAAATGATGTCCAAATCAAATGATTTATCAGCTACCAAAGATGATAACGGATTCTATTTCCTACAAAAAAATACAGTAGCAAATGCTAGTTTACAAGCAAATACTGCAAAATCTAAACAACCAAAAGTTAGTCTGGGTGTTCCCGGATTTTATGAAATCAACGTTAACAAAAATGGTTTTCTACAAGTGAATGCTTACATCGCAGATGCATCTGACTTGCTTACTGAAGCTGCTGAAAAATTGCATATAAATTATTTTTTATACAATAAGCCTGAAAACGAAAAAACAACACTTTCTGCTGACAATATTACTTTTGATGATTTACTTGCTAATATTTTTAAGGGAAAAAAATATACTTATAAAAAACAAGATAACTTTTATTTGATTGGAGAAGAAGCTACAGAAGGTCTAAGAATAACCGAGATGATTCAGTTAGAAAACAGGTCAATAGAATCAATTATTACTTCATTACCTAAAGTTTTCTCTGAAAAATTAGAAATTAAAGAATTTATAGAATTAAACGGCTTAATCGTTTCTGGATCAAGATCTATTCTTGAAGAGTTAAAAGTTTATATCAAACAAATCGACAAAGTTGTACCTATGGTACAAATTGAAGTAATTATTGTACAATATAACAAATCATACGATATACAAACTGGAATGAAAGCAGGTTTAGATAAAATAAACACACCAAAAACGAGCGGCGTATTGTTCCCTAATTCAGATGTAACTTTAAACGGATCTTCGGTAAATAGTCTAATCGATGCCTTCAATGGTTTTGGCCTTTTTAAACTTGGAAAAGTAACTGAATCGTTTTACTTAAACTTGAAACTTCTTGAAAATAATTCCGTATTAAAAATAGAATCTACACCTAAAATTGCAACAATAAGCGGACATGAAGCAAAATTATCAATTGGGGAAACTAGTTACTATTTTGAACAAAATAACCGATTAATTAACAGTAATATAGGAAATGACATTTTGAATTCAGGTACATGGAAATCTACTGATGCAAATTTAAGTGTATCCATTAAACCTTACGTTTCTACAGACGAAAATGTAACATTAACAATTGCTGTAGAAAAAAGTTCTTTCTTAGCCAGAGTTGGTGAAGATGCTCCTCCAGGGAAAGCTACTCAAAAATTTGAATCTTTAGTAAGAGTCAAAAATGGAGAGATGATTTTGCTTGGTGGTTTAGATGAACTTAAGAAAGAAAATTCCGGAACAGGAACTCCGATAATCTCAAGAATACCAATTATAAAATGGTTTTTTAGTAGTAGAAAAAAAGGAAAAAGTGATTCTAAACTTCACATTTTTATTAAACCAACAGTTCTATATTAATGTTAGCAACTTTATCTAAATTTATAAAACTGAATGACATAAATGTCGTTGGTGTAATCAAAAAAGAAGATTACGAAATCTATAATTTGCTCACTATTAAAAAGAAAGCAAATAAGATTTCTATTGTGTCAAAACAAACTTTTGAAAACTTTGAAGCATTAGTTAAAATAACCGATAAAAAAACTCCTCTTTTAATAGTCATAGAAGGAAAGGGAATTTTAAATAAAGAAATTAATTTCGAAAATGAAACCGATGTAAATTGGCAGAAAAACATAGATCACAATGCAATTTATTATACAGATTTTAAGGGTTTAAAATCGAACTTTATCAGCTTTTGCAGAAAAAATATTGTGGAAGAAACAATTTCAAAGTTTCGAAAAAATGGTTTTCAAATTGTAGATGTTTATATCGGTTCTTTTTTAGCTGCTTTGTTGAATAATGTCCTGAAGAAAGAAGTATTAATTTCAAACGATTTACGTTTAGAATTTAAAGATGATAAGCTAATAAGTTTTGCTAAGCAAAATGAAAGCCTTAAAATATCAGATTATAAAATAGGAGAAGAAATAGTTTCAAGTACGTTCCTGCCTCTATATGGTGTAATAATTCATTTTTTTGTCAAATCAAAAGATGTATCAAAAACTATCAACACTTCTTTAAGCAGTGAAGAATTAATTTATAAGAAAGCTTTTGGATTTTTAGGAATAACAATACTTGTTGGATTTTTAACTTCATTAATTATAAGTTATTTTCTGATACAATACTATGGTACTAAAAATTCAGAATTGAATCTGCAAACAGTATATTCAAATCAATCTTATCAATTAATACTCGATCTGGAAGCACAAAAAGAGAAAAAACTAAACATATTAAAGGAGTCGGGAGTTTTGTCTTCTAAGTTTCTTTCTTATTATGGTTATGAAATCATTAAAACGATTCCAGGTAATATTTCCTTAAATGAAGTGAATATTATTCCCTTAAAAGAAGAGTATAAAGAAAATAAAAAAGCTTTTTTTGATTCTAAAACAATCGTGATTAAAGGAGAAACTTTTCAGGAATCTTCCTTTAACAATTGGTTAGAGAGTTTAAAAAAAATGGATTGGCTGCAACGTTTTGAGATCATTAGTCTAAAAAAGGATAAAAAAAACAAATCAATATTTGAAATAAAAATAACGCTGAAAAATGTTTGAAAATTATTCGTATAAACAAAAATTTTATGCCTTAATTGGTCTCTTTTTTATACTGTCGATCACAGCGTACAAAAGATCTTTTCATTCTTTATTTGATGTGATTACAGAGTATAGAACACTATCAAAAAAAGCAGATGATATTAACAAAAAAGCAAAAAACACAAATACTTTAGCCAAAGACATTGCTTATCTAGATAAAATTATTGGAAAGGAAGGGGTTACAAAAGAAATGGTACAGCAAGGAATTGTGGGTTTTGCGTCTGAAAATTCTCCCGAAGTTTCAATTAGTGATTTAAAACCTATTCATGACTTTCCTGAAGAAGATTATCACATTATTACAAATCAGTTAGACGTAACAGGAAATAGCAATCAACTTTTAAACCTCGCTTATAATTTTGAGAAAAATTTTAATCTTTCAAGAATAGTAAGCATGAAGTTTTACACTATAAAAAAGAATAATAAATCTGAAGTTTTACATTTAAAAATGATTTTCCAAAACTATGAAAACAATAAATAAAATAATAATTATTGCCTTGGCCATCCTTACTTATTCTTGTGATGACATTCTTGAAGAGGATATTAGCAATGATACGGTTCAGGTTATCTCACCTGTAAACAATTCTAAAATTGAAAGCAATGTGGTTAGTTTTAAATGGAATAACCTCAATGGTGCTGATAAATACCGCGTTCAGATCTATCAATCAGATCAGGTCTTAATACTGGATTCCTTAATAACGACTAATAAAACCAGTATTACTTTGCCCTTGGCTACGGGAAATTATATATGGAGAGTAAGGGGAGAAAATTATGCTTATGAATCAATCTATTCCTTTCCATCAAATTTCTCCACTACAATTCCCGATGACCTGACCAATCAGCAAGTAATTCTGATAAGTCCTGAAAATGATAAATTTGTGAATTTTATAAACGTTTCCCTGAATTGGGAAGCCCTAAAGAATGCAACCAGTTATAGTGTTAAACTTGTCAATGTAGCCACCGGCCAGGAAGTGGATTCCAAACCGAACCTGACCACTACCTCGTTAACTCTGGCCCTGACAACTTTAGCTGATGGAACTTATGAATGGAGATTGAAAGCCAAAAATGCCGATACGGAAACAAAACAATATTCCGCCCGTAAATTTAACGTTGACACTACTGCTCCTAATCAACCCAAGAACACCTTACCTGCTGATAACTCTACTCAAATCGCGAATACTAATGTTTCATATACATGGAGCATTCCCACGGATGTAGGTAGTGCAAAATCACCTATTTCTTATATAATTGAATTTTCTAATGATGTCGATTTTAATTCCATATATGAAACTAAAAATAGTAATACACCAACCTTACAACAAACAATTCCTACCAAAGGCATATACTATTGGAGAGTGAGGGCAATTGATGGTGCTGGAAACATTGGAGTAAATAGTACAAAATTCAAGCTCACAGTGAATTAAAAATGGCAAAAAAGAAAATAAATATAATTCTAATTATTCTGGTTCTTGCTCTTTGGGGTACCGTTGGATATAAAGCATTGAATCGTCAATTTTCGGCCAATGAAACATTTTTTGAAAAGCAAGATCAACAAGGTGACATAAGTATCAATCAAATTAACAAAGATACTTTTGAATTGGAGAAAATAAACCGGGATCCGTTTTTAAATAAGCAATTTCAAACTGTAGTAGCAACTACTAAAAGAACAATCTCGAATTATACACCAGTAAAGAAAATAGTTGTCCCAGCAACTTCAAAAGTAAATCCAAACCTTCGCTGGCCAGCTCTTGTTTATTTTGGTTATATTGGATCTAAAGAAAGAAATGAGGAAGTGGTCTTATTAAAAATAGATTCAAAATTATGCAAACTCAAACTTAACTATCCTATAAATGGTTTAATCGTTAAAAAAAGATATAAAGATTCTGTAGAAGTTTATTTTAACTCTGAAACTAGAATTGTTCGAGCAAAATAATTTACAATTGTGATAAAACAAATAGATATTAGGAAAAACTATTTTTATTTTAACTCTATTAATTTAATATCATAAATATCCCACATTACTACATATTTATTCTGCACAGAAAAAGAAAAATCTCATTTTGAATAATTCAAATTACTCAAAATGAGATTCATTTTTGTGGCCCTGATGAGATTCGAACTCATATTCCCTCTCGGGCATTGCGGCTCTAAATACGCTTCCCTACTTTCCCTAACGATTTCGGTGCTTCTGTAAATTCTACCCATTAGTCCGCGCGAGTCTAACCGGAATATCCGCAAACTCTACAGCTAGTAATTTTTCTGTAGGCTTTTCCTTTTAAGCTACAAGGCCTTTCTTTTTGATGATACAAAGGTTTGTAGTTGGTGCGCAGTTATTTTGCGTAGTAAGAAATATAAAAGAAATACATTTTGTTGACATAATAAGATTCATAGAGGTTAGTTCTCTTTTTTATTATTTAGTTTTTACTTATCTTAATAATAACAAAAGCAACCTTTAGATAGGTTGCTTTTGTTATTTAATTATACATCTAACTAATTAAAGTGGGTACGAAGTTAGTAGGCAATTGCCAGTGCATACGATAATTTCATTAGCAAGAACACTTCGTCTAGTCTTCATTTCTTGCGTAAACTAAATAAAAATCATTATTAATTGATTTAAGTATTTCACCAATACTTTCTTTTGTTACTAAATAATTATAAGTAGTATTTTTAAAAATCAAATCACAGTCCATTTCTCCTGTTGTATCAATCAACAATTCAATTTCATCTTGAGTTGGAATTTCTTCAAATATAATATTTAGACAAAATTCTTCGTGCTTATTTTTGGTTATATAAATAATTCTCATGTTTTTGGTAATATGATAAAGTAAAGCTCTTATTATATACGGTAAGTGTTTATTAATATCCATAATTAAAATTTTGATTTTGGGTGAACAAGGGACTTTAGCTAAAATATAAGTTTTGGCTAAAGCCTTTTCTAATTCCATTATGAATACCTCCAGCTGAAGCAGGAGGCAATTCAATATATTTAAATCTTTATCGGCATCTTTGTCAAAGTTTTAAAACTTTGACAAAGATTTTTTGACAACTGAAGAATTAAAATTTCTCATTTACCATATCAATACATTCATCATTACAAGTCAAGAAACCATTTACAGATTTAAATTCTCCAAAATTATGAAGTACTTTTAGCCAATACTTAATATATTCCTGTAGCACTGCTTTATCATCTACAGTAATTATTTTTCTATAGATAAACACTTTCAAATCATTATAATGGTCTACTAGCTTCTTCTTGGTATATATTTCAATGTCATTTTCAATTAAAGCTATATTTTGTCCAACATAAAAAGCAATAATTTTCCAAATATCGGTATCACTTGTATTCTTCTGATTGAATTCTGAAAGTGAAACAAAATCTATTTTGCTAAGTGCATCCAATTTCAAATTAAAATTATGGATTCCTTTTATAATGGGGCGAATCTGAGTTCTGTATTCAGTTCGTGTTAACATTGTCAAAACCGTACGAACTGCTTTATAGATTACCAGGGTTTTATTTCTTATATGCTTTCTGGTTATCAATAAAGGATAATCTTGCTGATGAAAACTATATGTTTCTAACAATGCATTATTGAGTGAATCAATCCATGATTTTGTAAAAATAGTATCCGAAATTTTTCCATCTTCAATAACTGCTAAGGTTGCATTCCAATTCAAATTATATTCTTTAGAAAGAAAAAGTACTTTGTTTTTTCTTTCTTCTTGCGTTTTAGGCATTTCTTCTTTTGTAACAACGATAATCACATCCTTGTCTGTAGAATCATCAGAACCATAAATATAATACGGATATGGAAAAGTATTTTTCATTGTTAGTTGTGTTAATTTGATGATACAAAGATTTCAACAGTAGTACGCAATTATTTTGCGTAGTTAAAAAAGAATCCTATTTTTGGGTAAACTAATGCTATGAATCTAAAAGAAAAATATACTGAACTGCTTATAAATATTGGTTTTGAAGAAAAAGAGATTCAGCGTAATTGGTTGGATTTAGAAAAGGCATATTCCAATAAATCCAGATATTACCATAATCTTACTCATATTGCTGATATGGTTAAATGTTATGATACTTACTTGCAAAAACTAGAATTCCCTAATGAAGTTTTGTACGCTATCTTTTACCATGATTATGTCTATAAGAGTTCTAAAAAAGATAATGAACTTAAAAGTGCCAAATATGCATTATCAATTTTACCTGAAAATATCGTTTTTGATAGTCAATTGGTTTTTGATACTATTTGCGCGACGCAGCTTCATCAGCTTAATGAAATCGAAGATATTAATTGGTTAATTGATTTTGATTTGAAAATTCTTGCCCGAGATTGGAATGAGTATCAAATTTACTTTGAACAAATCAGAAAAGAATATCGCATTTATCCTGATTTTCTCTATAAACCGGGGCGTGCGAAAGCGTTGAAACATTTTCTTGAGAATGATTTTATTTTTCAAACGGAGGAATTCAGGAATCTATATGAAGTGAAAGCGAGAATGAATATAGAGAAAGAAATTGCATTATTATTGTAATGCGTGAGGGATGGGAGCGGCATCCTTTTTTGGGCTTTTCGCCCAAAAAAGATACAGCGTACAGCCCGACCCGCCTTTTTCGGCGGGACACGCCCATATTAGGCTAAAACTGTTGATTAGATAATAACTTCTGTTTATCTTCCTGTATAATTAGGACAGCCAAAGCATTTTACGCTTAAGTTAAATTGGTACGTTAATAAAACTTCGTAAACGCCTCCTGTTCTCCCCATACTCGATGTATTTAAATCGTATGAAAGTCCTAATTTTAGGTTTTGATATTGCAATCCAGTAAAAAGGTTTATTGAGGTAAGTAACTCTCTGTTTATTCCGTTTTTTGATGGATTGGTAACTGCTGTTGCTCCAAAAAATATTTTTTCGAACTGGATTGATGTTCCTAAATCAAATCGATTGTAGTGTCCTTGTTGCATATAATTTGAGGTTATAAGCAATTTGGTTTCATACGGTAGGAATAACACATCTACATAATCTGCCAGAAGGAATTCGTAACCTGAACTTAGTGAGAAAAAGGTATCCAAAGGCACATTTCCGTTTGCTGCAAAGGAAATATTAGGTCTGTTAAGGTGTTTCATCGATAAACCAATCCAAAGGCTTTCGGTATTAAAGACCATTCCTGCCGAGAAATCGAAAAAACTGACTTTGTCATTTTTTAACATCGGATCTATCGAACTTGAATTTATAACTCCTGTTCTTATATTAATTTGATCTTCGAGCAATAAGTTTTGAAATGCAAATGACTTTAATCCGAAACCAGCTTCAATGGCTGGTCTAAAATACCAAGTATCATTTAGCTTTACTCTATAAGCATAATTGGCATTTATTTGCGTGTAGTTATACTTGGTTAGATTCTCTCTTTGGTTTAAAACACTTATACCATAACCGCTATTAATATTTTCGTTCCAAGTATTTACAAACGCATAATCGGTATCTATTTTTAAATCCAGATCTGGCCATTGTTCGCGGTGAACGATACCTGCATATGTTGTTTCCATAAATCCAGAAAAACCTGGATTTAATGTTTCGGGAATTAAAAAGTATTGTGTAAAAATTGGGTCTTGCGCTCTTGTTTCTGAAAAAAAGCAACAGGTAATAATTATTGTAATATATAGTTTTAATCTCATTGTAATCTGTTGCTTTTATTTAAGTAATGTGAATGCTCCTTTTTCGGTTACGGTATGATTGTAAAAGGTTTTTGCCGTGATTTTAAAATAATAGTTTCCGTTTTCGGCTGGATGATTTTTAATTTGTCCGTTCCATCCACTAATATTTTTTCCTGTTTCGGAATATACAATTCCTCCCCAGGTATCATAAACATCGAGAGTGATGTTTTCCAGACCTAAAAATACGGGGGCAAACGTGTCGTTATAACCGTCATTATTTGGTGTAAAAGCATTTGGCATTACTAAACTATATCCTTTTTCGACTACTATTGTAGATGTATAACTATATTGGCAACCAAACGGATATGTTACAGTTTGTTTTATGGTATAAGTTCCTTCTCTGGTATAGATATGTTTAGGACTTTCTTCGTTTGAAAAATTTCCATCACCAAAATCCCAAGATATGTTTGTAAAATCGCCTGTTGCTAAGTTTGTAAATAAAATTGGATCGTAAATAGAATACAAATCATAAACATCTTTAGCAAATGAACCTGTAGAATAATTAGCTATTCCTAAAACTGGTTTATTAACATTATACGGGAAATTTGCTGTACAACCAAAACTATCGGTAACACTAAATATAATTAAACCATTATTCTCGGTATTCATAATCTCGTTATTAGGACCTGAAACAACTCCATCGGACCAGCTTAAAGTATAAGGTGGAATCCCTCCTTTTACGTGTCCTACATAAGTTTGATGTACATATTTAGTATTACAATCAAAATCTGTTAGGACTTCTATTGTTGGTGTAAGTTGGTCGAATCGGGTAATTTTCCATTCTTCTGATTTTTTACAACCATTGGCATCTGTAACAGTAACTGCATAAGTACCTGGTGGAATTTTAGTCAAATCTTCCGTTTTTGCTCCATTAGACCAAGTGTAGGTAAATGGTGGTAGTCCCCCGGTAACAACTAAGTTGATTTCTCCCGTGTTTGCATCAACACAATCTAATGGATTTAAAACATCGGCTCTTATTTCTAACAACAAAGGTTCTATTATAATAAAGGTTTCTTTTATTACACAGGCTTTACCATCGGTAATTGTTACGCTATATTTTCCTGGGCCTATGTTATTACGTTCAATTCCTGCTGTAGAGTTATCATCCCAAACTAAAGAAACTGGCGCTTTTCCTCCTACAAGGTTTAGTCGGATATGACCATCATTTGCACCAAAACAAGAAACGTTCTTTACATCTGGGTTTATTGTAAATACTGGTGCATTATCTATAACTATAGGAAACACTTTTGGACAACCTAATGCATCTGTAATTGTAATGATATAGGTTCCTGCTGACAAGTTATTTTGGACTAAACCTGTTCCTAAATTGCTCCATTTTATAATATATGGATCTCCTGTTGCAAACGGAACTCCTCCTGTAATACTATTAATGGTTATAGATGCATTGGCATAATTATAACATGCTATTTCAGTTTTACTGTAATTTAAACGTATTTCATCATTCTGAAGTAATACAACTTGCAATTTATCGGTACAATTAGAATTATCTGTAACGGTCAAATCATAAGTACCTGCTGCAAGATTTTTTAAATTTTGAAGATTACTTCTAAATCCGTTTGGTCCTGTCCAGCTATATCGGTAATTAAAAACTCCTGGAGATGTTTCGGTAAATCGACCTCCTGTTGTACTTACATTAATTTCACCTGTATAATATCCGTAACATAAAATATCAACTTGACTCTCCAATTTTACCTTTAACAATGGCGGTTCGATGATTTCATAACTTCCTGTAAGTATATTACAATTATTAACTTCGGTTATTGTAACTCCATAAACTCCAGGTCCTAGATTATTAGGGCTTCCTGTAGTTGCTGTGTAAGGATTTCCGTCTTTTGTCCATACATATGTATATGGCTGTGTTCCTCCTGATGTTGATAAATAAATACTTCCGTTATTAGATCCGAAACAAGTTATGTCGTTTTTACTTCCTGAAAATTGAAATAATCCTGGCTCACTAAAATAATACGTCTTTGTAAATGGGCAATTACCATTATCAATAACTCTTAAAGTATACCCTCCGGGTTTTAAATTAGCAATATCTTTATCGGTACTTATAAATCCGTTAGGACCTGTCCATGAAAAAGTATAAGGGGTTGCTGTTACAAAAGGAATTCCTCCTGTTACATTTATTGTAATAGAAGCATCGTTTGCTCCAAAACAAGTACTGTTTTTTGTTGTTTCGATTACCTTTATTAATGGATCTACTGTTACTGTAATTGTAAAATTAGGTCCGGGACACACCTTGGATATTGGCGATACAGTGTAGGTTACTGTAGCAGGATTGGCGGTATTATTTATTAAATACTGACTAATATTTGTTCTTGGAGAAAATTCTGCACTTGCTCCTGTTACTGCTCCTGCAGGAGAAACTACTGGCGTTGACCAAACATAAGTTGTTCGTGCTGGCACATTATCTATTCCGTTGGTAACCGGTGTAACCTGAAAACTATTACCACTACATATTTTTAATGTTTTATCTTTTATAACTGGAGAAAGAACTAGATCTACAGAAAAAGGGGCTGTTTTTGTTGTAGTTCCACAACTATTGCTAACACTAAAAGTAGCTACATAGTTACCACTAACTGTATAATTTATTGGCCCTGGATTGAGTAATGTAGATGTAGAAGGTGTTCCTCCTGGAAAGCTCCATAGATACGTAATTTCGGAACTTGGTGAGCAAGTTTCTTCTACTGTTCCAACAGGGTTAATTGTTGCTGAATTACAAAAATCTGAAATTGGTTTTAGGGTCGTAACTGGCGGCTTTTTTACTGGAATTGCTTTTATAATCTCTCGCTCTAATCCGCATGAATTTCTGGTTGTTAATCTTACATAATAAGTTCCAGGCATTGTAAAATTAAAAATAGGATCTTTTGACCATGAATTTGTACCATTTGCAAAATTCCATTGTCCTCTTCCTAATCCTGGCACTGACTCTTTACCACAATATCCTTCGTAATAACTAGTAACATCCCAATAATAACTTTCGGTTCCACAACTAAAACTTGTGTCTGTAGTATTGTTTATTTGAAGATTAGTTGAAGCACATGCATTATCAAAAGTAAAGTTGGGTTGTAAAACTGGTTCTACACATATTGTTCTTGTTGTCTCGATACCAACTCCACAAGGCGTTGTTGCATTCAGCTTGATTGTGTAGGTTCCTGGTGCTGAATATACATGATAAGGATTAACATCCTTAGAGGTACTTCCGTCTCCAAAATCCCATGTGTAAACATTAACTGTGCTACAATTATTGGTATATCCTGCATAAGTTGTATTAGAAAAATGAACAGCTGCATTAACACATGCGATGCTTTGTACGTTAAAGCTCGGCTTGGGTACATCTAATATTATAATAGGCCCAGCTGTAAGAGATGTAGATGTCCCACAAGAGACATTGTTAATTGTTAGTACAACCAAACTTCCTCCAGTATCACAATTAGCTCTTATGAACTTATGGGGAATAGGAAAATTTAACGAAGCTTTTGGATTTGCAGCATTATAATAAATAGAACTTTCTAATTGTGCTTGTGAATAAGTATCGCTTGTTCCATCGCCATAGTTAACATAATACTGAGTATCTGAAGGATTAAGCCCCCATGAACCAATAGCAAATTGCATTGGGTCAACAGGAATACATAAATTGATTGTATTACCCGGAGCTATAAGTGCTCCTATTGGGTTATTGGAATTTTTAACAACATAGGTAATAGAATTGCTACAACTATTATTACCTATTGCAGTTATTACCATATTAAAAGAACCTAATTTCTGATACTCATGTGTTTTAGGAAAAACAACGTTAGTTTCGGAGTTACCATCGCCCCAATCTACATTATAAGATGTAATACATCCTATAGAAGCAGAATTATTAGCAACACTAATACTGTATTTAGGATTTGAGTTATTGTCTCCACATCGCTCAAAAGGTTTTAGTGAACCTGGAGCATTTGCATTCCCAAATTTTAAATCTGGTTTTTGCTTTACCGAAATAACTTTTGTTACTGTATTAGAGTCTCCATTAACATCTGTAACGGTTAAGCTTACGCTAAAGTTCTGAAATCCGCAACCAACTGCATTAAATAAATGACTTGGATTACTATTGGTAGAAGTGCTTCCGTCTCCAAAATCCCATTTATAGGTAAAAGGAGTATTACCGCTTACAACTGGATTAAATGTTACTGGAGTTCCAGAACAAGTTCCGTCATTGGTAAAATTAAAATCGACATTGGGTGGTAAAATTAGACTTTTGTAATCTTTATTGGTGGAAAAATTACTTTTATCGGTTGTACTAAAACCATAAACTGAACTTGTGATTATAAAAAAAAAATGTAGGTGTAATAAGTAAAGTTTCCCCATATGGTGTAAATCAAATTTTTAAGGTCGCAAAAGTAGGTGCGTTTTTCTTGGAATCAAAATTAACACTAGTAATAATCTCTTCTTTTTTTAATTTTTAAAATGAAAAATATTCAAAATATTAGCATTATTTCTTATAATTCTGAACATCAATAGGATTTCTTTTTTTTTAAGTATAATTTCATTTTATTATAAAAACTATCTTTTTTGTACGCAAACCACTTGCGCAGTAAAATCATTAAGCTTATTTTTATCACAAAAGTTGATTTGCGTGAGGGATAGAGGCGATATCCTTTTGTGAAGTGGAACGGAACAAAAGATAAAGCCGAAAGCCCGACCCGCTTTTTCAGCGGGACACGCCCAAATAATTATTAAACAAATTAATCACGCAATATCAGGAGCGAAGTCGCAAAGTTTTTTAAGCAACAGATTAAAGGATTAAAATGATTCAAAAAAAATCTGCAAAATCTGCAAAATCAGCGAGAAAAAAACTTAGTGCTTTCGGGTCTTTGCAGCAAAACACATAGTATGTCACAAAACAAAAATGCATTAATTCGCTATAAAACAATCGATAAGTGTCTGCAGAATCAATACAGAACCTGGACTCTTGATGATTTAATCGAAGCATGTTCGGATGCTTTATTTGAATATGAAGGCCGCGAAAACCGTATAAGTAAGCGTACGATACAAATGGATATTCAGCTTATGCGAAGTGAGAAATTGGGATACAATGCTCCTATTGTCGTTTATGATAAGAAGTTTTATAAGTATGATGAGGAAGATTTCTCGATTACTGATATTCCGCTAACGGAAACGGATATGAATGTTTTGACTGAAACGGTATCGATGCTAAAACAGTTTAAGGATTTTTCTTTGTTTAGCGATGTCTCGGATATTTTGCAGCGTTTGGAAGATAAAATCTATTCGGAGAAATCGCATACTAATTCGGTTATTTATCTGGATAAAAACGAGAACCTTAAAGGTTTGCATTATCTGGACGAAATTTATCAGGCTATTGTCAAGAAGATTGTTCTGGTTATTACTTATAAATCTTTTAAATCGAAAGAGGAACAAAAATTCAATTTCCATCCTTTTATTTTAAAGGAGTTTAATAATCGTTGGTTTTTAATTGGGAAGAAAAAAGATTCTCAGCCTATTACCAATTTGGCTCTTGACAGAATCACCAATATCGATTTTGATTTTAACCTACCTTATATAGAGGAAAATTTTGATGCCGAAGAATTTTATAAAGATGTGGTTGGGGTTACTGTAAACCAAGGTATGAATGCAAGAAAAATAGAACTTTGGATTGATAAAGAAAATGCGCCTTATGTTTTGACAAAGCCTTTTCATGCTTCGCAAAAACTAGAAAAAGAAAATGAAGACGGAAGTATTATTATTACGCTAAAACTTAAAACTAATTATGAATTTGAGCGTTTGCTTTTAGGTTTTGGTGACGGATTGGAAGTTATTAGCCCCAATGGATTGCGATTGAGAATAAAAGATAAACTTAGGAAAGCTTTACTTAAATATGAGGATTGATTATTCTTGTTTTTAAATCGAAGAATTATCTTTCAATAGCAATAA
Source organism: Flavobacterium sp. AJR (assembly GCF_002156885.1). NCBI lineage: Bacteria > Pseudomonadati > Bacteroidota > Flavobacteriia > Flavobacteriales > Flavobacteriaceae > Flavobacterium > Flavobacterium sp. AJR. Next base: position 21,709 of record NZ_NCWQ01000034.1, read on the forward strand.
TCTAAATTCCTAATTTACTGGCCTGATGTGGTTTTTAGAATATTGGAATAATAAAAATTTCAAAAAAAACATTATATTTCATTCAAAAAAGAACTTAACAGACTCTATTTCAGAGCAAATTTTTAATTAACAAAAAAATATTTTTAGAAATACTATGCGTGCATAATATTTTTTTATTATATTTGAAATCGATATAGTTGCCAACAAGACGAATTCGATTTTAATTAATGTATAAGATATTATCTAAGTATTTCACATTAAAATTAAATAATCAAATACAATCTACCAAATGAAAGAAAAAACTATAGATTATATTTTACGAGCAACATGGCAAGCTGTATCAAGGATGTACAATGAGGAGGCTGCAAAATATGATGCGACAATGGCAACTGGTTTTGCGTTATTGAGTATCGATAAAGAGGAAGGCACTCCATCGACGGCATTGGGTCCCAGAATGGGAATGGAAGCTACTAGCTTAACCAGAACGCTTAAATCTATGGAAGACAAAGGATTGATTGTTCGCAAGAAAAATCCAACCGATGGACGAGGGGTTTTGATTTATCTAACTGATTTTGGAAAAGAAAAAAGAGACTTATCTAAAAATACTGTCTTGAAGTTTAATGAAACAGTTAGAAATCACGTTTCTGAAGAAAAATTAAAACATTTTATTGAGGTGGCAGAAATCATAAATGAATTAATACAAGATAAAAATATATTTAATCAAACAGAAAAAATAGAAAATGAAACGCACAATTAAAAAAGTTGCCGTAATTGGATCCGGAATTATGGGTTCAGGAATAGCTTGTCATTTTGCTAACATTGGTGTGGAAGTTTTACTCCTAGACATCATTCCCCGTGAGTTAACAGAGGCCGAAACTAAAAAAGGCTTAACTCTGGAAAGCAAAGTAGTAAGAAATAGAGTTGTAAACGAACATCTTGCTAACTCATTAAAATCTAAACCCTCTCCTATTTACAGTCAGAAATTCGCAAACAGAATTACGACTGGAAATACGACTGATGATATGGCAAAAATTGCCAATGTTGATTGGATTATAGAAGTTGTTGTAGAACGTCTTGATATTAAAAAACTAGTTTTTGAACAAATCGAGAAATTCCGTAAACCAGGAACTTTAGTAGCATCTAACACTTCTGGTATTCCGATTCATTTTATGAGCGAAGGAAGAAGCGAAGATTTCCAACAACACTTCTGCGGAACTCACTTTTTTAACCCTGCGCGTTACTTAAAATTATTTGAAATTATTCCTGGTCCAAAAACCTCAACTGAAGTATTGGATTTCTTAAACGAATACGGATCTAAATTTTTAGGAAAAACTTCGGTTGTTGCTAAAGATACTCCAGCATTTATAGGAAACAGAATTGGTATTTACGGTATCCAAAGTTTATTCCACTTAGTTAAAGAAATGGGATTAACTATCGAAGAAGTTGATAAATTGACTGGTCCAGTAATTGGTCGTCCAAAATCGGCTACTTTCCGTACTGTCGATGTAGTTGGTTTGGATACTTTGGTGCACGTTGCCAACGGTATTTATGAAAACTGCCCAACAGATGAGCAACACGAATTGTTTAAACTTCCTGATTTCATCACAAAAATGATGGAGAATAATTGGTTAGGAAGCAAAACAGGACAAGGTTTCTACAAAAAAGAAGGTAGAGATATCCTTACTCTTGACTTAGATACATTAGAATATCGTGCTGCTAAAAAAGCAAATTTTGCTACGCTTGAGCTAACTAAAACTATCGATAAACCTATCAACCGTTTTAAAGTTCTTGTAAAAGGAAAAGATAAAGCTGGAGAATTTTACCGTAAGAGTTTCGCTGGAATGTTTGCTTATGTATCAAACAGAATTCCTGAAATCTCAGACGAATTATATAAAATTGACGATGCCATGAAAGCTGGTTTCGGATGGGAAAATGGTCCTTTCGAAATTTGGGATGCTATTGGTGTCGAAAATGGAATCGAAATCATGAAAGCAGAAGGTTTAGCTCCTGCTGCATGGGTAAACGATATGTTAGCTTCTGGAAGCAAAAGCTTCTACTCTGTAAAAGAAGGTGCTACTTATTTTTACAACATTCCAACAAAATCACAAACTAAAGTTCCTGGTCAAGATTCATTTATTATCCTGAACAACATTCGCGAAAGCAAAAAAGTTTGGAGCAATAGTGGAGCAATTATCCAAGACCTTGGAGATGGAATTTTAAACTTAGAATTCCAATCTAAAATGAATACTATTGGTGGCGATGTACTTCAGGCTATCAATAAAGCAATCGACTTATCCGAAAAAGAATATCAAGGTTTAGTTATTGGTAACCAAGCAGCAAATTTCTCTGTAGGAGCTAATATCGGAATGATTTTCATGATGGCTGTTGAGCAAGAATATGATGAGTTAAACATGGCTATCAAAATGTTCCAGGATACTATGATGCGTGTTCGTTACTCAGGAATTCCCGTTGTTGTAGCACCTCACGGAATGACTTTTGGTGGTGGATGCGAAATGAGCTTACATGCTGATAAAGTTGTAGCTGCTGCTGAAACGTATATGGGATTAGTTGAGTTTGGTGTTGGTGTACTTCCTGGTGGTGGTGGATCTAAAGAAATGGCTTTAAGAGCTTCTGATTTATTCCGTAAAAATGATGTGGAATTGAATGTTCTTCAAGAGTATTTCTTAACTATTGCTATGGCAAAAGTGTCTACTTCTGGTTACGAAGCTTTTGACACTGGACTTTTACAACATGGTAAAGATATTATTGTGGTAAACAAAGACCGTCAGATTGCCGAAGCTAAAAAACATGCATTGTTAATGGCTGAAGCTGGTTATACTCAACCTATCAGAAGAACTGATGTTAAGGTTCTTGGTAAACAAGCATTAGGAATGTTCTTAGTAGGAACAGATCAAATGGAAGCTGGTAAATACATTTCTGAGCACGATAAGAAAATCGCTAACAAACTTGCTTACGTTATGGCTGGTGGTGATTTATCTGAAGCTACTTTAGTATCTGAGCAATATTTATTAGATATCGAACGTGAAGCTTTCTTATCTCTTTGTACTGAGAGAAAAACATTAGAAAGAATTCAATATATGTTAACTAAAGGAAAACCACTTCGTAATTAGAGAATAGATACAAGAAACAAGAAGCAAGATTTCAAAACAGAGTTTTGTCTTTTTTCTTGCCTCTAGCCTCTTTCTTCTATACTCTTAAAAAAACAAAAACAAATGAAAACAGCATATATAGTAAAAGCATACCGTACTGCGGTAGGAAAAGCACCAAAAGGGGTTTTTAGATTTAAAAGACCTGATGAATTAGCAGCAGAAACCATTCAGTATATGATGGCTGAACTACCTGATTTTGACAAAAAACGTATTGATGATGTTATGGTAGGTAATGCCATGCCAGAAGCTGAACAAGGTTTGAACGTTGGTCGTTTAATTTCTCTTATGGGATTAAAAGTAGAAGACGTTCCTGGTGTAACCGTAAACCGTTACTGTGCATCTGGACTTGAAACTATCGGAATGGCAACTGCTAAAATCCAATCGGGAATGGCAGATTGTATCATCGCTGGTGGTGCCGAAAGTATGAGTTTTATTCCGATGGGAGGTTACAAACCAACTCCGGATTATAAACTTGCTGCCGAAGGTCATGAAGATTATTACTGGGGAATGGGTTTAACTGCTGAAGCGGTTGCTAACCAATACAAAATCTCTAGAGAAGATCAAGATGAGTTTGCTTATAACTCTCACATTAAAGCCTTGAAAGCGCAAGCTGAAGGTAAATTTGACAAACAAATCGTTCCGATTACTGTTGAGCAAACTTTTATCAATGAAAATGGTAAAAAAGAAACTAAATCATACGTTGTAAATAAAGATGAAGGTCCTCGTGCTGGAACGTCTAAAGAAGCTTTAGCTGGTTTAAGACCTGTTTTTGCTGCTGACGGAAGTGTAACTGCAGGTAACTCTTCTCAAATGAGTGATGGTGCTGCTTTTGTTTTAATCATGAGCGAAGACATGGTAAAAGAATTAAACCTTGAGCCAATTGCAAGATTAGTAAACTTTGCTTCATCTGGTGTTGAACCAAGAATTATGGGTATCGGACCTGTAAAAGCAATTCCGAAAGCCTTAAAACAAGCAGGCTTACAATTAAAAGATATTGATTTAGTAGAGTTAAACGAGGCTTTTGCTTCTCAATCATTAGCAGTTGTTCGCGAATTAGGTTTAAACCCTGATATCGTAAACGTAAATGGTGGAGCAATCGCTTTAGGTCACCCTCTGGGTTGTACTGGTGCAAAACTTTCTGTTCAATTATTCGACGAAATGAAACGCAGAGGTAGTAAATACGGAATCGTTTCTATGTGTGTAGGAACTGGACAAGGTAGCGCTGGGATTTACGAGGTTCTTTAAGAAGAGAATAGAGCAAAGAAGCAAGAGGAAAGAAGTTTTTTTGAGAAGTAAGAAGTAAGAGTGAAGACTCTTTAAAGTAATAAAAAACCTACTTTTTAAATTCGTAGTTTCTTATCTTGGCTCAAAAAACATGAGACATAATTTTAAGAATTTGAAAATTTGGATTTTAGCAATGAATATTACAAATGATATTTATAAACTAACATTAACTTTTCCAAAATTCGAGATCTATAGCTTGACAAGTCAGATGAATAGATGCTCCGTTTCAATGCCATCTAATATTGCAGAAGGCTCAAACAGAGGGAATAAACATTTTCAACATTATTTGAATATTAGTTTAGGATCTTCATTTGAATTACAAACACAATTATTGATAGCATGTCAAAACGACTATTTATCAAAAGAAAAAACTGAAGAAATAGAAAACAAAATAATTGAATTTCAAAAGATGACCACAGGTTTCATCAATAAGTTAGACAACAATCTTTCTTCTTGACTCTTGCATCTTAATTTAAAAAAAAAAAAAAAAAAAATATAGCCATGTCAGACAAAACAAGAGGAGGTCAATTCCTAGTAAAAGAAACAAAGTGCGAAGATATCTTTACACCAGAAGATTTTTCGGAAGAGCAATTAATGATGCGTGACTCTGTAAAAGAGTTTGTAGACAAAGAAATTTGGCCTAACAAAAATCGTTTCGAGAAAAAAGATTACGCATTTACAGAAGAAAGTATGCGTAAAGCTGGTGAACTTGGACTTTTAGGAGTTGCAGTTCCTGAAGAATACGGTGGATTAGGAATGGGATTCGTATCGACTATGTTAGTTTGTGATTACATCTCGGGAGCTACAGGTTCATTCTCGACTGCTTTTGGTGCTCATACAGGTATCGGAACTATGCCAATTACTTTATATGGTACTGAAGAACAAAAGAAAAAATACGTTCCTAAATTAGCGTCAGGCGAATGGTTTGGGGCTTATTGCTTAACTGAGCCAGGAGCTGGATCTGATGCAAACTCAGGAAAAACTAAAGCAGTTTTATCTGAAGACGGAACGCATTACAAAATTACTGGACAAAAAATGTGGATTTCGAATGCAGGTTTCTGTAGCGTTTTCATCGTTTTTGCTCGTATTGGTGATGACAAAAATATTACAGGTTTCATCGTAGAAAATGATCCATCTAATGGAATTTCTATGAATGAAGAAGAGCATAAATTAGGAATCCGTGCTTCTTCTACACGCCAGGTTTTCTTCAACGATACAAAAGTTCCTGTTGAAAACATGTTGTCTGAAAGAGGAAACGGTTTCAAGATAGCAATGAACGCATTAAACGTTGGTCGTATCAAATTGGCTGCTGCTTGTCTTGATGCTCAAAGAAGAGTAACTACTGGAGCTGTAAAATACGCTAACGAAAGAATCCAATTTAACACTGCGATTTCAAGTTTTGGAGCTATTCGTTATAAACTAGCTGAAATGGCAACTAGCGCTTACGCTGGTGAAAGTGCTTCTTACCGTGCAGCAAAAGATATCGAAGATAGAATTATTGCTCGTGAAGCAGAAGGTTCTACACATCAAGAAGCTGAATTAAAAGGTGTTGAAGAATACGCTATTGAGTGTTCTATCCTTAAAGTTGCTGTTTCTGAAGATGTTCAGAATTGTGCTGACGAAGGAATTCAGATTTTTGGTGGAATGGGATTCTCTGAAGACACTCCAATGGAAAGTGCTTGGAGAGATGCTCGTATTGCTAGAATTTACGAAGGAACAAACGAAATCAACAGAATGCTTTCTGTAGGTATGTTGATCAAAAAAGCGATGAAAGGTCATGTTGATTTATTAGGGCCTGCAATGAAGGTATCTGAAGAATTAATGGGTATTCCATCTTTTGACACTCCTGATTTCTCTGAATTATTTGCTGAAGAAAAAGGAATCGTTGCAAACCTGAAAAAAGTTTTCTTAATGGTTGCCGGAAGTGCTGTACAAAAATATGGCCCAGACTTAGATGCTCACCAACAATTATTAATGGCTGCATCTGATATCTTAATCGAAATCTATATGGCAGAAAGTACTATTCTTAGAACTGAGAAATTAGCCAAAAAAGAAGGAGAAGCTAAAGTACAAGAGCAAATTGCTATGGCAAAATTATACTTGTATAAAGCTGTAGATATTGTAAATCAAAAAGGAAAAGAAGGTATTATCTCTTTTGCAGAAGGAGATGAGCAACGTATGATGTTAATGGGATTACGTCGTTTTACAAAATACACTAATATGCCAAATGTAGTGGCACTTAGAGAAACGATTACTTCAAAATTAGTTGCAGAAAACGAATACTGCTTCTAAAATCAAAATAGTTTTTAGTCAATTTTAATTTGTTTAAACCGCACCTGTCCCGAAAACAGTGCGGTTTTTTTTATAATGTTACTACAGACTTACAAAAGTAAAGCCGTGGATTCAAAACTGATTTAAAAATAATCAAAGATAAAATCCGTTTCATCAGTGTTTTCGCCTTAGCGAATCCGTTTCATCCGCGTTCCATTCGCAAAGAGTTAGATAGGATTTGATCTTGAATTATTAATTAACTATTTGGTTTCATAATCAAATCATGATCACCTTCTGAACTTAAATTTAAAAAGCGTTCATATTCCCTCAAAACATCTGAGATGATTCCATCTTTAGTTAAATATTGAATATCGTATCCTTTACGATGATCTCCAAAATAAGTAATTGGTTGAAAAATGGTTTCCAAATCCATATCTGGAGTATTTTTTTCCTTTAGTAATGTTTCAGAAACAGTTTGTCCCTGAACCATTACACCATATTTAAAGTTTCGCAACTCATCATATTCTATTTCTAACTCGATAGCTTGTTGCGGGGAGGAAAAATAATTTATATGTGCTTCGATATTATTTTTATCCAATTCAACCACTAATTCTTCAAAAGCTTTTTTTACAGTTCCATTCAAAAATTCATGAATATCTTTCTTTTTAGAGACCGTCACAATCTTTTCTAAATGTTCCTTCCAATTAGTGTTATTCCAATTTAAACTTCCATGCGAATATTTTTTCGCACTATATTCACTATCTACAACCAATGCTTTCCACAAATTATAACATAACAGCAACATAATAATTCCGAAAGGTAAAGCGGTAATTAATGTCATTGTCTGAAGAGAAGCCAAACCACCAGAATGTAACAAACTCAAAGACAGTAGTGACAATAAAACACCCCAAAAGATACTTTGCCATTTTGGTGAACTTACAGCTCCTTTTGATGCTATACCATTCATTATAAAAATCCCCGAATCTGCTGATGTGATAAAAAACACACAAATAATCAGAATTGATAAAATATTCAAAAAGGTAGTGAACGGGAAATAAGTAAAGAAACTAAACAAAAGCGTGTCTGGATTTTTAGCAAATACACTTAAAGCCCCATGTGCTATATGCTCATCTATCCATACGGCACTGCTTCCGAAAACAGTCATCCACAGAAAATTAAAAAAGGCAGGAATAAATAATACTGCCAAAATAAACTCTCGTATAGTTCTTCCTTTAGAAATTTTAGCAATAAACAATCCTACATAAGGTGCCCAGGAAATCCACCATGCCCAATACAAAATTGTCCACTTTGAAAACCATTCCTGACTTCCTTTCTCGTAAGCATAAGTATTAAAAGTTAGCGATATAAAATGACTTATATAATGTCCTAAACCTTCAGTAAACGTACTTAGAATATAAATAGTTGGCCCGAAAACAAGTATAAACAACATTAATAAAACAGCCATAAGAATATTTAGCTCACTAAGTTTTTTAACGCCTTTTCCTAAACCTGAAATAGCCGAAGAAACAGCAATTATCATCACAACCAAAACAATAATGATTTGATAATTAAAACTAGATTCTGGAATTATATGAAGACTTACTAATCCAGCACTTAACTGCACTACACCGAAACCTAGAGTTGTCGCAATCCCGAAAAAAGTACTGCACAGACCAAAAACATCTACAATATTCCCAAACCTTCCGTGAATTCTACTTTTTAAAATCGGATAAAATCCACTTCGGATTGCAAGTGGTAAATTGTGTCTATAAGCAAAATAGGCTAATGAGAGTCCTACAACTCCATATATAGACCATGCGTGAAAACCCCAATGGAAAAAAGTATACAATTGTGCTTCTTTCGCTCGTAAATTTTCCGCCAAATTAGCATTGGCTGGCGTTGCATAATGTGCCATAGTTTCACCTACTCCAAAATACATTAACCCAATTCCCATTCCGGCGGCAAAAAGCATTGCTATCCAGGAAAAGAAAGAATATTCAGGCTCAGAATCATCTGCTCCTAATTTGATTTTACCAAATTTACTAATGGCTAGTGTGACTAAAAACAAAACAAAAATCGTCACCAACAATACATAAAGCCAACTTAAGTTTTTAAATATTATGTCTTTTGCAAAATTAAGTGCCTGCTCAGCATCTTTTGAAAAGAAAATGCAAAACAATGAAATTGCAATAATTATGGTTAAACTTGGTAATGCAACTGATTTTGTAAAATTGGTTTTAAAGACACTTGAGCTTGTAGATTTATTCATGGTAATTTTTTTTTTCACTGTTATTATCTAAAGTAAATCCAAATTTTAAATTCGGATTGAGGAAGTTTTTATAAGTATAACTTTGATAATTTGTATACAGAAGAATTGTAAATTTAAGGAAAAAGAAATAATTTCTCCCTTAAAACACTATAAAACTTCCTTTGCAAAGCAAAAACTGTAACAAATAAGCCTAATACTGTGTATCTATTTGATTAATATTTTGTTTGAAATGTTCTATATTTAGCATTTAAAAACTAAAAATTCTTAAAAAATGAAAAGATTAAAACCGATTATTTTCTTTTTCTTGTGCTGTTTTACCACAAACTCTTTTGCACAATCAGGAAAAAAAATTGACGTTATTGCTTATTATACTGGTGATGACAAACTTATTGATCAATATGATGTAAGCAAACTAACTCACATTATCTTTAGTTTCTGTCACCTAAAAGACGGAAAACTAAGCGTAGATACTCCTAAGGATTCTCTTTCAATAAAACACTTAGTTGGATTAAAAAAAGCACATCCTAAGCTTAAAGTCATGCTTTCATTAGGAGGTTGGGCAGGATGCGAGCCTTGTTCTGAAGTTTTCTCGACTGCACAAGCAAGAAATGTTTTTGCTAAATCGGTAAAAGAAGTAAATGATTATTTTAAAACTGATGGTTTAGATTTAGATTGGGAATACCCAGCGATTGAAGGTCTTCCTGGACATTTGTATCAAGCTGCAGACAAACCAAACTTTACTGAACTTGTAAAAGCATTACGTACAAGTTTAGGTAAAAAACATGAACTTAGTTTTGCTGCCGGAGGTTTTCAAAAATTCTTAGACGAGTCTATCGAGTGGAAAATTGTTATGCCATTAGTAGATCGCGTAAACATAATGAGTTATGATTTAGTAAACGGATATGCAACTGTAACAGGTCATCATGCTCCTTTATATGGTGGAACTCCAGACGCTCAATCTACAGACAGAGCCGTGTCTTATTTATTAAAACTAGGAATTCCAGCTAATAAATTAGTAATTGGTGGTGCTTTTTATACTAGAATATGGAAAGATGTTGCTAATGTAAATAATGGTTTATACCAACCGGGAGTACATATCGAAGGTGTACCTTTTAGAAACTATGCAACTACTTTTACAGAAGCTAATGGATGGAAATATTTCTGGGACAATAAAGCAAAAGCAGGTTATTGGTATAATGAAAAAGAACAAAAATTTGCAACCGGAGATGATATTCCTTCAATAAAAGAAAAAACAGAATATGCCGTATCTAAGAAATTAGGCGGAATCATGTTTTGGGAATTACCTTTAGATACTTTCAAAGACGGAATGGTTGATGCCATTTATGAAGTAAAAACTAAAAAGTAAGAATACTATAAAATAAAAATGCGTTAACAATTTCATGAATTGTTAACGCACTTTTTTTGGACTAAAATTACCCTTTTTAGTTCACTTTAGATTTTTCAATTTCTCCAATGAAAGGAATAGAATCCAAAATTTGGCTACGAATCGCAGTTTGTAAATAAACCTCTAATTGTATAAATTTAGCTGCATTAATAGCTCCTATTGCCTTTTTGGCCTTAGTATATGTTTTATCATATAATTTTTCATACCCAAGATTACTTTTTAATGTTCCTTTTGCTAATTCATCCGCTTTTGCATCAGTAAGAGTAGCATAATTTGTAGCATAATCATCAACTACCTTAATTATATTTTGCCCCAAAGCTTTACGTTCTACTTCATAATCATCATATATTTTTTGAAAGGCTGCAGTTTGTTCATCTGACAAATTCATATATTGCTTTACAAGATCTGATTTTGATTTTCCGTAAATACTCTGAATAACATCTACATCTTCTTTTGCCAAAGACTGAGCAAAAGAATTTGCTGAAACTACCAATAACAATGCGATAAGGAACTTTTTCATAATTTAAGATTTAAAATTTATAATAATTATTTGATTTATTGCGAATTAGCTTTATTACATCACAAGGTTTTAGGTTCAAAAAAATATTGAATGCAAAAATAAAAGCATGATTAATTTATTTTTTTACGAAACGCATCATTGCAATATCACCTGAGATAAAATTCAACGTTTTACCATCATCGGTAACATCGTAAGAAGTTATTTTTTGCAAAGTGGTCATAAAAACCTGCTCTCCTTGATTATCCTGACACATCATTTTGGTAGTAGCTAATCCATCTCTAAAATTAATGCTATAACCATCTACATTTAATTTTCCTGTAAAAGAGTTGCAGCTATTATTTCCAGATACTCTATTTTCTTTTGTATCAAAAGTTATCGTTGGTTTTTTATTAGGATATAAACCATCAAAGGCAATTCTAGGTCCTGTTACGTAATTTAACTCCCAAGTACCATTAAGTTTTGATGTAGAATCTGTTGTTGTAGTTTTATTTTGAGCAGAATTACATGAAAATAAAACAATCCCAAATGCAGCGAACATTGCTATTTTTTTTATCATAATTTAAAGTTTTAAGTTTTATAAACAATTATCAATGAATAAGTTTAGCATTATTTACTATTAAATACACATACACGAATTTAAGCAATATTTCATCTCCTTTTGTAAATTTAAACTTATTTTTCATTTAATACAGAAACGTATTTTAACTTTCAGATCATTTTCATTCAATAATTTTAAACTAACTTTACTTTAGATTTAAACAAAAACACATAATTATGAAAAAAATAATTCTATCTCTTGTAGTAATTGCTGCAGTTATTATTGGATGTAAAACCAAAAATAATACAGATGATTCTAAGAAATTAACCATCGCACTTGAACCTAAAAGTAACAGTTCGGTATCTGGTACAGCAACTTTCGTAGAGAAAAAAGGAGAAGTAACTTTCGTAGCAAAAATCAGTGGTTTAAAACCAGGAGTTCATGCAATACACATTCATGAAAAATCAGATTGTTCGGCTGCCGATGGAACTTCTGCTGGAGGACACTGGAACCCAACATTTAAAAAACATGGAAAATGGGGTGTTGGAGAATATCACAAAGGAGATATCGGAAACTTTACTGCAGATGATAAAGGAAACGGTACAATTACACTAACAACAAACGAATGGTGCATTGGTTGTGGAGATCCAAGTAAAGATATTTTAGGAAAAGGATTAATTGTACACCAAGATCCAGACGATTTTACAACTCAACCTACAGGAAATGCAGGAGCGAGAGTAGCTTGCTCAGCAATTATAAAATAATTATATAGATTCTAAAAAACCATTTTATTCACAAAGTAAAATGGTTTTTTTATTTTAATCAATCACCAAATCATAAAAAAAAGATAGCTTTGTAGCTTCAAATTAAAGTAATGATTAACCCTTCGGCAACAGGTTGGATAGATAAATTTTTTAGTGAACAAAAGTTCCCAGAACAAGTAGTAACTGAAACTAGCAATTCCTTTTATCAAAAAGTCAGAGCGACAGGATTTATTTATGGACACATAATAACAATAGAAACTCCTGTTCCTATTAAAATAAAAGGCTGGTTTAAAACCGAAATTTCCAAAGTAGCTTTATTAAATACTTTATACGGGATTTATTCTCTTACCAAAAACGACAATAATTCGGAACGTTTTATTAAAGAAGCATTAGCTTTTTATAATCAGATGAATCCTGAAGGTTTTAACCTCTTCAAGATATTACTCCCAAAAAGTAGTGATTCTCTAACATTAGAGAATATAATCGATGAACGAGTTCAGACTAACGATAGTATTATTAGCAAAAACTTCTCTCATTTAGTTACAAATGCACTCCTATTTATAGATGTTTTGGCATTTCGCCAATATTTAATTCATGGATCAATTCCAGAAAAATATCTCAAGAAAATAGAAGAAACTGTAATGAGTATTGTGGCATTGGCTTTAAAAACCAAAACCAATAAATCTCAATACGATGATTTATTGATTAAACTTTTTGAGGCGTCAATACGCTACAGCAAATTTTCGAAGGTTACAGTTGGAACTTTAGAAACATTACAATTGCATCATTTTTCCAACGAATTAGAAAGATATTATTTAATAGATATGGCCGGAATGGCTCTGTGGAGCGATGGCGTTGTAGAAAACGAAGAAGCTTATTTTTTACATACATTAGCCCATATTTTAAATGTATCTGATGAATTTGTTTCCGAAAGTATCAAAAGTACCGATGCTTTTATCAACGAACATAAAAAAGAGATTCCATATTTTAATTACTCCAATCCTGTCAAACATTTTTATGATCAAATGACTATGGGAGTTATTACACTTATAAAGCGTAATAAAAACAGATTAATTAAGGAAATTATCCAAAGTAAAGAATTAATGCTTCTTCTGGCCTATTCTACCCGTAGAGATTTAGATGCTAGCGAAAAGAAGAAAGTAAAGAAACAATTATTGGATATTTGTAAAACGATTCCATCACTAACAATATTCTTACTCCCGGGCGGAAGTTTGTTATTACCAATATTAATTAAGTTCATCCCTACTCTATTGCCATCGGCATTTAATGAGAACTTAGATGAAAACGAATAAAAAAAATCGCCCTTTTGAGGCGATTTTTTTATTTTATAGATTACTCAGTTGATAAACTTCATCAAGCTCATCATTTGAACTAATATTCACATTTAGATCTGTTACAAATCCTGAGTTTAAACCGTAAACCCAACCGTGTAACATTAAGTCTTGTCCATTTTTCCAAGCTCCTTGTACAATCGAAGTTTTTGCTAAATTATAAACTTGCTCTTTAGCATTTACCTCAACAAAAGCATTAAAACGCTCCGTTTCATTTTCAATTGAGTTTAAGTATTTGTCATGTAAACGGTACTCATCTTTAATATGACGAATCCAGTTATCAATAATCCCCACAGATTGGTTACCCATTGCAGCTTTTACACCACCACAACCATAATGTCCACAAACAATTACGTGCTTAACTTTTAAAACATTTACTGCATAATCTAAAACACTTAACATGTTCATATCTGAGTGAACAACCATGTTGGCAATGTTTCTGTGTACAAAAACTTCTCCTGGTTTTGCACCAATAATTTCGTTTGCTGGAACACGACTATCAGAACAACCTATCCACAATAATGGTGGAGTTTGCCCTTTCGCTAAATCTGCGAAAAAATTAGGATCTTTAGCTAACGAATCTTCAACCCACTTTTTATTATTATCTAATATTTGTTTATAAAACTCTTTCATTTTTTTTAATTTTTGTTGCTGAGTAATTAAGCGTTTAGAGGACTCCAAAAAGGCTCTCGTAAAGTTACTTATTTTTAATCCTCAATAAACACTTCACTACAGCTTTATTTAACCAACTTATTTAAAACTTTTCTTTTTCTGTTCTTTTAACCATAGCTCTTTTTGCAACATCATAATAATGTTCTATAGATACATGGTTCGGTAAATCTGGAGTATTCTCAAGCTCGTAAGCTTTTTTAAATCCTTTAAGTTTTACCTTAATGTTTTGATCAACTGCTCTGGTTTCTTTAAACTCTTTTATCAGATCTAGAATATCATGAGCAATATACACAGTGTCATGCGCATTGATAATTACTTTTGAATTTTCTGGAACAGAGTTTAAAGTAAGCTTGATAGCCGCTTTATTCAAGAAAGAAACTTCCTGAGCAAGATCGATATGGATTACATCTCCATCTTCATATTCTTCTTTTTTGAAACTGTAAGCTCTTTTTAAGTTTCCTCTTAAAACGAAAATTACACTAATTACAATTCCAATTGCAACACCTTTAAGTAAATCTGTCGCTACAACAAATACTAAAGTTGCAACAAATGGTACGAATTGATATTTTCCTTTTTCCCAGAAATGAATAAAAGTTGCAGGCTTAGCTAGTTTATAACCTACTAATATTAATATAGTAGCCAAAGTAGCCAATGGAATTTTATTTAATATTACCGGAATTGCCAATACACTTATCAATAATAAAACACCATGGATAATTGCAGACATTTTTGATTTAGCTCCAGCATTATTATTTGCCGAAGATCTTACAACAACAGATGTCATTGGTAAACCTCCTAAAAGAGAACTTACAATGTTTCCAATTCCTTGTGCTTTAAGCTCAACATTGGTATTTGTATATCTTTTTTGTGCATCCATTCTGTCTGCAGCTTCGATACACAATAATGTCTCGATAGAAGCTACGATTGCAATTGTTAAACCTACAACCCAAACCTGAGGATTTGTTATTCCTGCAAAATTAGGAGTTACAATAATTGCTTTAAATTCATCAAATGAAGTTGGGATTGGCAATGACACTAAGTGTTCGCTACCAATAGCCAATGAACTTCCTGTAGAAACAAAAATTTCATTTATAATTATTCCCGAAATTACAGCTATAAGCGCACCAGGAATTAATTTAAGTTTTTTCAAGAAAGGAACTTTATCCCAAGCAATTAATATAACAAAAGAGATTAGTGTAATAATAACTGCACCCATATGAATATGGTTGAAGATTTCAAACAAAGATGAAATTGAGTTATTTCCATCACTTTGAACAAACGCCTGATCTCCTTCAAAATCAGCATCATATCCAAATGCATGCGGCAATTGTTTAAGAATAATAATAATTCCGATACCTGCTAGCATACCTTCAATAACATTGGTAGGAAAGTAATTAGATATACTTCCTGCTTTTAAGAAACCTAACCCTAACTGGATTAATCCAGCAATAAAAACGGCGGTTAAGAAGACATCAAAAGCTCCCAAATCGGTAATTGCTGTAAGGATAATTGCTGTTAAACCAGCAGCTGGTCCAGATACACTAATGTGTGACTGACTCAAATATCCTACAACTATTCCTCCAATAATTCCAGAAATAATTCCAGAAAACAATGGTGCTCCTGAAGCCATTGCAATACCTAAACACAACGGGAGAGCCACCAAAAAAACTACTAAACCTGAAGCAAAATCTGACTTAAGGTTAGCAAAAAGATTTACTTTTCTTTTCATAATACAATAGTAAAAAGTTCATAAAAGGCCTACTGCATTACTTAAAACACAGCAAACGTTTAAAAAATTAACCGGATGTACTATACGAAGTTAGGTGGAGGGGCAAAAATGCTTGCAGAAATCTTATCATGTTTAGATAATTTTTCTGACAATATAGGATTTGACTTATCAAACATTGGTAAAACAAACTCACCTTGAAATACAGGATGATATACATAAACCTTAATTTCTTTATGCGAATGCTCTTCTTCTGATAAGCTATAAAATGCAGACACATCGCTCTTTTTCTCGATCATCGTCACGATAGGTGGCGTCGATAAGAAAGCGATAAATACAATTAATAATATGTATGCAATTTTTTTCATTAGTGCAAAAATAGAGCTAAACTGATAAAATCAAAACTGTAAGTCCAAAATTTTAAACAAATTTAACATTAACCAAAAAAAAACCAGACTAGCTATTTAATGCTACTCTGGTTTTTATAGTTATACTATTTTTCTAAATCCTCTTCTAACCACGCTTTCATCATCCAAATCGTTTTTTCTTGTTCTGAGATAAAATCACTCATCATAGAATTTGTTCCTTCATCACTAATTTCATCCGATTGTTTTAAAATTTCTCTTTCAATCTTCAGTAAATCAGTTAATGAACTTACAATTAAATGAACCGCTTTCTCATCATTCGAGATATTTTTTCCAACTACAATCTTATTATTTTTAATATAATCTTCGAAAGTGTGTAGTGGTGTACCTCCTATTGTGAGAACTCTTTCGGCGATTAAATCTATTTTTAATTGAGCGTCTGTATATAATTCTTCAAATTTTACATGCAAATCAAAAAAACGTTTTCCACGAATGTTCCAGTGAATTCCTCGCAAGTTTTGGTAATAAACCTGAAAATTTGATAGTAAGACATTCAATTCTTTTACAATTAATTCTGACTCTTTTACTGGTAATCCTAAAATATTAGTTTTCATACTTATTAATTTTTAATTCTATTAATTGTAAATTTAAAATAAGTTTTTCGAAAAAGCCATAAAAAAAAATTATATTTTATTATTTTTGTATCAGAAAATACTATTAAAAAAATGACGATAACTCAACTCCAATATGTTCTTGCTGTAGCTGAACACAAAAACTTTACCCTTGCTGCCGAAAAATGTTTTGTAACGCAGCCTACTCTTAGTATGCAAATACAAAAGATAGAAGAAGAACTTAGCATCTTGATATTCGACAGAAGCAAGAAACCAATACAACTAACAGAAATTGGTCAGAAAATTGTAAATCAGGCAAAGAATATTGTAAACGAAGCAGATAGAATAAAAGACATTGTAGAACAACAAAAAGGGTTTATTGGTGGCGAATTCAAACTAGGAATCATCCCAACGGTTATGCCTACTCTTTTGCCTATGTTCTTAAATAACTTCATCAAGAAATACCCAAAGGTTAAACTATTAATCGAGGAGCTTAATACAGATGAAATTATTACCAAATTAAAAAACGGACATCTTGATGCTGCAATTGCCGTAACACCATTAGAAGACGAAAAAATAAAAGAAATCGTTTTATATTTTGAGCCTTTTGTAGCTTATATACCAGAACAACATTCTATTTTCCAGAAAGAAGAAATCGAAGTATCAGATTTAAACATTAATGAAATTTTGCTTTTGCAAGATGGACATTGTTTTAGAGATGGTATTTTAAACCTTTGTAAAAATGGTAGTGATATAGAAAATAATGCTTTCCAGATACAAAGCGGAAGTTTTGAAACACTTATAAAATTAGCCGACGAAGGCTTGGGCACAACTTTGTTGCCTTATTTACATACATTAGATTTAAAAGAAACAGACAAATTAAAGCTTCGTCACTTTAAGGAACCTAAACCTGCCAGAGAGGTAAGCTTAATTTACCCAAAAAGCGAATTAAAAATTCAAATCATCGATGCCTTACGAAACACAATTGCTGGTGTTGTAAAAGGAGCTATTGTTTTTCAAAACGTTCAGATAATAAGTCCAATTCAAAAGAAATAAAAAAAGGAACCAATTGGTTCCTTTTTTGTTTATCTATACTTTAGCTATTAGTAGACATTCTTTTAATTCGGGTTTTCCGATTGTAAAATTCAATAACCACTCTTGCAATTGTTCCATTTCGTATGGTAATAGTGTTTTGATAGCTTTCTCTAATTCTTTTAAGAAAAGTACCGGGTCGAAACTTACTCTTTCAAGTATTGATTTCGTGTAATCAAACATCATTTTTGACATAATAAATTAAGATTATGGGGTTATCTCATTATTTTTTAACTCGATGTAAAAATAGGCATTTTACATACAACTACTCAGCTTTTAACTTATTTTTTTGTTTTATTTAGCACGAAAACGTTTTTTTAAATACAGATATAGCAATTTAAAATTAATCTAAATAGCGTGATTTACATCACTTTACGCGCTCTAAACATCTCTCTTTTTCCTGGAGGTCCAGCAAGTTTTTCAACAGTAAATCCTACCTCAATCATACTCCTTTTAACGACTCCTCTGGCGGCATAAGTTACAAGAACTCCATTAGGTTTTAAAGAATCATGCATTCTTTTGAATATTTCGGTACTCCAAAGCTCTGGTTGCACCCGATATCCAAAAGCATCAAAATAAATTAAATCAAAAGTTTCAACATCATCAATTTCCTGAAAGAACTGTTTTCTCTTAGTTAATGTAAACGCATCACTAAGTTCGATTATTTCATCCCAATTGCTTTCATGCATTTTTTTGAATACCTCTTTATAATTATCCGCTCCCAATTCGGCAACATAATTCATCATAAGCACTTCATTTGCAGCAACAGGATAAGCTTCAACTCCAACATAATTTATGTTTTGCTTTTTTTCGTTGGATTCTAAAAAAGTAATAAAAGCATTCAGCCCAGTTCCAAAACCAATTTCTAATATCGAAATAGGCTTATCTTCAAATAAAGAAAACCCATTTTGCATAAATACATGTTTAGCTTCCTGGATTGCTCCATGTTTAGAATGATAACACTCATCCCATTCTTCCAAACGAATTGTAGTTGAACCATCTAGGGTTTGAATTATTTCTCTTTTCACAATTTATAAATCAGATTAATGCTGTTTTTGTCTTATTTAGAAGTCAAATTTAATCAAAACAAATGCGTAAAGCCTTAAAAAACCATAGTTTTTTCATAAATTCTATATAAAAAGAAGCTCTTTATTTAACTTTTTTATAAAATAAATAAATCACAGCTAAACCCTATAATTAATATCTTTTTAGCATCCAAATTATATATTTTTACTTAATTTTGCAATTGTTAAAATTTATTTCACATCTATTCAGGGTTTTAGATTACAGTCTTAAAACAATGAATTTTAGTTCATAAAAACCATACTTTATCATGAGTACAACTCAAACAAACAAAATTGAAATCATCAAAGCAACTTCGTCAAAAATAAACGATGTAGACTTTGATAACTTAAGCTTTGGTGCTGTATTTACAGACCATTTATTCGAATGTGATTTTAAAAATGGAGAATGGCAAACACCGGTCATTAAGCCTTACGCTCCAATTTTAATGGATCCATCTTCAAAAGTCTTCCATTACGGACAAGCTATTTTTGAAGGAATGAAAGCTTACAAAGATGATAAAGACGCTATTTGGCTTTTTAGACCTGAAGAAAACCACAAACGTTTTAATGCTTCTGCAGTAAGAATGGCAATGCCAGAAATACCTGAAGCTATTTTTCTAGATGGATTAAATGAATTATTAAAATTAGACGCAGAATGGGTTAAAAGAGGAAACGGAAGCAGTATGTATATCCGTCCTTTTATGATTGCAACTGGCGCTGGAGTTGTTGCAAATCCTTCTGATGAATATAAATTCATGATTTTACTTTCACCTGCAAAATCATACTATGCTGGAGAAGTAAAAGTTATTATTGCTGAGCACTATAGTAGAGCTGCAAATGGTGGTATCGGAGCTGCAAAAGCTGCTGGTAACTACGGAGCACAGTTTTACCCAACAAATTTGGCAAATAAAGACGGATTCCAACAAGTAATCTGGACTGATGATGCAACACATACCAAACTTGAAGAAGCAGGTACAATGAACGTATTTTTCAGAATAAACGATACTTTATTAACTGCACCAACAAGTGAAAGAATTCTAGACGGAATTACTCGTAAAAGTTTATTAGCAATTGCAGAAAAAGAAGGCTTAAAAATTGAAGTTCGTTCTGTATTAGCTTCTGAATTAGTTGAAGCTGCTAAAGACGGATCATTAAAAGAAATTTTTGGTGCTGGTACTGCTGCAGTAATAAGCGTTATTAAAGGATTCTCATACAAAGATGAATATTTCGAATTACCTAAAGCAGATGATTCTTACGCTTCTCTTTTAAAAGAAAAATTAACTGGTATACAAAACAAACTAGCTGAAGATACTTTTGGCTGGACTGTTCAAGTAAAATAATTCCTTACATTATATAATTAAAGGCGATTTTCTTAACGAAAATCGTCTTTTTTATATCTTTTTTTGTTAAACACCTGTAAACTGAGACTAAAAACTATTTTAAAATCTTAGAGAAATCTGGTTTAAAATAATTTGGACCTTTCATCACTTTTCCATCTTCACGATAAATCGGTTGTCCATCTTCCCCAAGTTTACTCATATTACTTTGCTGGATTTCATCAAAAACTGCTTCAATTTTATCCTGCAAACCGTGCTCGATAATTGTCCCGCATAAAATATACATCATATCTCCCAGCGCATCAGCAATCTCTACTAAATCATTATTTTTTACTGCTTCAAGATATTCTTCATTTTCTTCTTTCATCAAGTTGTAACGAAGTACATTTTTTATTTCTCCCAAATCGGCAATTGGCGATTCGCTATGTCCAATTTTAAAAGCAGTATGAAATTCTTTCACTGCATCAATTTGTTTTTGCATAATTATATTTGATTAAATGATATACCAAATTAACAACTATTCTTAAACTATTGCCTAAATTTGCCACAAAAAATTTAAACATATGTTTAGTCAGGGACAATTAATATTTGCATTGTGTTTTTTTATCGCTTTTGTTATCGCAATGATATTTGCCTACAGAAAAGATGTAGGACTTCACAAAATATTCTACAAAGGAAATTATAAGGTTTTGCTAGTTTTTATAGCTTTTATAATCATTTTATTTCTGATAAAAATATTCTTCAAACGATAATTTATTTCATAAAAAATGCCCGCTAAACTAGCGGGCATTTTCATTATTAGTATCTATTACTTATTAGTTTTCTAAAGGTAAAAAACCAAAGTTTTTAGAATAATCCAGCATTTGTTCTGCAAATGTTTTAGGTTGTTTTACTTCTATCGAAATAATTTTTCCTTTAGCATCTACTTTTGGCTCAAGAATAGGATTTACAAATCCGCTGTAAGGCGCAGATGGAAATTGCTTGTTACGCTCTAAAACCTCAGCATGTAATTTCTGATCTACTTTTACACCATAATTTTCTACCAAAGCTTTTCCAGCATTGTAATCTCCTTCAGATTTTATACGTTGTACTTCACGTAATAACTGTCCGAATAAATCATGTAATTTATCATAATCAGTAATATTAAAATACGTTTTACCGTTACGAGTAATTTTCTCGATTACATTATCTTTCTTTCCTTTTTCAAAAACCCAAGCACTCACCCACTGACGGTTTCTCATGTGAGCTTCTTCGATATTAGCTCCTAAATCTAAACGAACCAATTGTGTCATTAATCCGTTACGGATATAACTATCGTATGATTCCATTCCCACTTTTTTCCAATCATCAACCAATCCAAGTTCTTGTAATTTAGGATTGTATAAATAGTATAAACCAACTAAATCAGCTCTACCTTCTTCCAGAGTTGAAGCATAGCTTTTTAAAGTTTCTTTTGGAGTACCAACACCTTCATTTATTTGTCCTGAAGCATGACCTACTACTTCGTGTAAAGCAGTATGTAATTTATCTCCTATTTCACCATATTGTTTTGCCAAAGCAATTTCTTCTTCGTCATTAGCAAATTCTTTTAATTTACCACTTCCAGACGATTTAGAATATGCATCTATAATATTACCTAATGAAACTGATTTAGAACCGTGTTCTGCACGAATCCAGTCAGCATTAGGAAGATTCACACCGATTGGTGTGCTTGGTGAAGCATCTCCAGACTCACCTGCTACAATAACAGTTTTGTATGAAACCCCAACAACATTTTTCTTTTTGTGTTCTGGCATTAACGGAGAATTATCTTCAAACCATTGTGCACTTTTTGATACTACTTCCATTTTGGCCGACATATCAAAATCTTTAATTTGCACAACACCTTCATAAGAACCTCTGTATCCTAATGGATCATTGTATACTTCGATAAAACCACTTATGTAATCAATATTTCCTTCGGTAGCATGCAACCAGGCAATATTATAATCATCCCAGGTTTTTAAACTTCCTGTTCTATAATACTCAATTAATAATCCTATTGCATCACCTTGTTTTTTATTTTCGGCAACCGTTTTGGCTTTTTCTAACCAAAAGATAATTTTATCAATCGCAGCTCCATACATTCCACCGCTTTTCCAAACTTTTTCATCTAATTGTCCTTTGGCATTTTTAACCAACTTAGAATTTAAACCATAAGAAACAGGTTTCTTAGGATCTGGGCTTGTTTGTTTTTTATAAAAATCTTCTGCCTCTTGTAATGTAATCCCTTTGTCATAAAAATTGATTGCAGAACCTGCTAACAATCCTTTAGACTCATCAAGGTTTACTTTTTTACTATCTTCATTATTAAATAAAATAGCAGTAATCTCTGGAGATAATTTAGTTTTTGTAGCTTTTAGCAAACCTGCAAAATATTCTTTTGAGAAATCAGGTTTAATTTTTTCATTAGAATAATGATGATGAATACCATTAGAGAACCAAACACGTTTAAGGTAAATTTCGAAATTTTTCCAATCTGTGCTTTTTTTATCTCCTTTATAACTTACATAAATCTGCTCAAGAGCTTTTCTGATTTTTAAATTATTCTTGTAGTTCTGGTCCCACATTATATCACGACCAGCAGTTCCTGCCTGTGTAAGATAATATACTAATTCTTGTTCTTTGAGCGTTAAATTCTCCCAACCAGGTATTTGATAGCGCAATACTTTAATGTCAGCAAATTGCTCTACTGTAAAATCAAAAGGCTTCTCATTATTTGTTTTCGATACAGCTGTGTTAGCAACCTGAGCGTTGCAAATAACTGAAACTCCAACAGTCATAAAAAATCCTGCAGCTTTAAGTAATTTCATTATTAATGATATTTAGTTTATAAAAAAATTATTATCTACCAAAGATACGTTTTCTTTAAAAAAAACATAAAAAACAACGTTAATATTACCTCAGGGCTATTTTTAAAAGCCAAATTTCTTTATCTTGCTCTTACCATTTTTCTTGCAAAACTTTTTTTATAAAACTACACGAAAAGTGGAAAAATTAACAAAAAAGGCCTAGTTTTGACTTTTTATTATCTCCTGTCGGATATTAATAAAATTTATAACTTTACATCAGAAAACAACCGAGATACTATGAGAATTTTAAAATATATATTCCTTTTATTACTATTAAGTTTTGTCTCATTAACTGTATTTGTTGCCACTCAAAAAGGTGATTTTACGGTAGAGAGAAGCAAGGTTATAAAGACACAACGTGTTTCTTTGTTCAACTTTGTAAACGATTATAGAAACTGGGAAGATTTTAGTTCTTGGGTTACTGAAGACCCTAGTATTCATGTTGTTTTCCCTGCAAAAACATCTGGTGTAAACGCTTCTTTTTCCTGGACAGGAAACGATGGCAATGGAGATGTGAGAACTACTGCTGTAACTGATGCACAAAATATTACTCAGAAAATGAATTTTGACGGAACCCTGACTGATGTTTCATGGGTTTTTAAAGATACTCTTGGAGGAACAAAAGTTACCTGGAAATCTAAAGGAACAATGAGTTTTCTTTTCAAAATATATTCGGCGCTTAATGGCGGAGCCGACAAAGTTATCGGTACTATGTACGAGAAAAGTTTGGCTAACTTAGATAAGATATTAGTTTATGAAACTAACACATTTGACGTAAAAGTAGATGGTGTTGTGAAAAAATTAGAGACATTTTATATCAACCAATCGTTTACTAGCGAAATAGGGAAAATCGCCAAAAATGTTCGAGTTGTTGTCCCTCAGTTAACTTCTTTTTGTGAAGCCAACGGCATAGAGACCAACGGAAAACCTTTTGTAATATACCATACTTATGACACCACAAGCGGATTAGCAAAAATATCTATTTGTGTACCTATCAAAAAAGAAATCTTTACAAGCTCAGGAAGTGACATCTTAACTGGTAAACTAGAACCATTTGAAGCTGTAAAAACAACTTTAAAAGGGGACTACTCACATACTAAACAAGCGATAGAAAAATCGACAGCTTATATTAATAGCCAAAAAATATTCCCTGATCTTACTTGGTCACATCTTGAAATTTATACGATAAGTAAAGCTGAAATTGCAAATCCATCTAAGTGGGTAACAGAGCTTTATTATCCTATAAAACCAAAGGTAGTTCCTGTAGAGAGAACTGTTATTCGTACTCCGAAAGCAGAAGTAACTCCAACACATACTCCTGTACATACCCCTCCTCCTGCAAAAGAAGAGGAATCAGAATTTTAAAAAATCTGAAATGCAGATTAAACCTTTTCGGATAATGCTATTCTAACTTATATAAAAAGTAAAGTTGACAGACGAAAAGGTATTTATACAAGAGTTATTAAACCCGAAGACGCAAAATATTGCGTTTCAAAAACTTGTATCTACTTACCAAAAACCGTTGTACAATCATGTTCGAAACATTGTTTTGAATCATGATGACGCACACGATGTTTTGCAAAATACATTTGTGAAAGTATTTCGATATCTCAATAAATTTAAAGGAGATAGCAAACTATTTTCATGGATATATCGCATTGCAACCAATGAAGCTTTGACTTTTTTAAGTCAGAAAGCAAAACTAAGCGGAATAACCTCTGAAGCTTTACAAAATAAAACCATTGAGAATCTTGAAGCCGATGCTTTTTTTGACGGAAACGAAATTCAGTTAAAACTACAAAAAGCTATTGTTACGCTCCCGGAGAAACAACAACTGGTTTTTAAAATGAAATATTTTGAAGAATTAAAATATGAAGAAATAGCCGAGATATTAGGCACTTCAGTTGGTGCATTAAAAGCATCGTATCATCATGCCGTAAAAAAAATCGAAGCTCATGTTACATCCAATTAAACCTTTTACAACTAATAAAGTCTTACATACATCATGAAAGCATTTAAATTAGATAACGAACCGAAAATTGAAACTGGATTTAAAACTCCAGAAGATTATTTTGAAAATTTCTCTGCAAGTTTACAGGAGAAGTTGCCACAAAATGAACCTAAAACAATTTCTTTATTTGCAAGAAATAGAAAAACATTCATGGCTGTAGCTGCCGTACTTGTAATTGCATTAACGGTTCCTATAGTATATAAGTACACAACAAAATCTAAGGAACTTGATGAAGCTACTCTAGAAACGTACTTATCTTATCAATCAAATTTAAATCAGTACGATTTAATTCATGAGTTAGATACAAACGACATTAACAATTTAGATAAAAATATTGCTTTAGGTGATGATGCTATAGAAGATGTTCTGGCTTCGAATCCTAATATCGAACATCTTATTTTAGAATAAAAGAACAATTACATAAAAATGATGCAGATGAAAATCAAAAACATACTTCCGATATTACTATTTCTGATTACATTTCCTTTTTACGCTCAAAGCGAGAAAATGGACGAAAAAAGGGAGAAAATAAAAGCATATAAAGTTTCTTTCCTAACAACCGAATTAGAATTAACTTCGGCTGAATCAGAAAAATTCTGGCCTATCTATAACACTTATGATGATAAACAATATGAATTAAGACATCAGAAGATGAAATCATATACCAGAAAATTAAGTGAAGAAACGCTAAAGAATATGTCTGAAAAGGAAGCTGCAGCTCTTCTTTCTCAAATGGAAAGTACCGATGAAGAATTATACCTTTTGCGCAAAAAATATATTGCAAGTTTAAAGAAAATACTGCCTGCGAAAAAAATCATAATCCTTCGAAAATCCGAAGATGATTTTAATCGCAAACTATTACACCAATATCGAGACAAAGCAGGTAAAAACTAAATCCTGTTTAAAAATAACAACAGCCGAGAGCCCTTATAATAATTACTTTATTATCTAGGGCTCTTTTATTTTTTAAAGCGAATCTGAACCATTTTATTATGACCTGCAGCAATTGCAGTTGTTGAATTCATGAAACGAATCGTAAAAAAGCTTGAATCTGTCGATAATTGTTTCCATGTAGCGCCACCATCAGCTGAATAATGCAATCCTAAAGTCCCAACTACAACTATTTCTTTCCCTCCGCTTTTAGGTACATATTGCACACAAGATGCATAACCAAAACCTGAATTCTGAGCTATTAAATTCCAAGTTTTCCCACCATCTGTAGTAATTGCTTTATTATCTGAATTTTGTTCTGGAAATTCGTAATCACCACCAGCAATAATTCCGTTTTTAGAATCATAAAAGTCAGCCGTAAAAATTCCAGTCATTGTTTTTCCTTGTACAATAGGCGTATCATAAACTTTCCATGTTTTCCCTTTATCAGATGAATGAAAAACCCTTGCCCTTTTCCCGCCAGAAACCAACCAGGCATCTTTACCTTTTATAACAATATTAGTATTGCTTGCTGCAAATGCTGCCTCTCCTTTGCCCATTGTAGGCAATTGATCCGAAAGTAATTTTACCCACGTATTACCTCCATCACGAGTTATTAATATCGAAAAACTATCTTCGGTAGGATCACCTACCGCAATTCCCTCGCTATCATTCCAGAATTGTATACTATCATAAAATACTTTATCATTAATTTCTTTATAAACCAATTTTGTTTTTTTGGTTGCTTTAGAAACCTGATAAAGCAAAGCTGGATTTGCTACACTTAATAAATAAATATTTTTTGAAGTTTCAGCAATACTTCTAAACTCTAACTTTAAGGTATCCTTATAAATATGCTCTACATATTTTTCTTTATCCTTTAAATCGTAATATCCAAATCGCGAATTATCAGCTCCAAACCATATCTTATTTTTATCAATTACCAGCGCTCTAATACTTATTTTATCTTTAAACAGTGTATCGATTTCAATAGACTGAAAACCTTTGCTATTTATTCTGTAATCTACTGTTTGACAATACATAGCGAAACTAAAAAAACTTAAAAAGAGTGCTAATTTTTTCATGGTATTTTAAATTATTTTATGCTAAAATACAATTATTTACATAAAATCAAAACGCAATATATTTTTTATGGCACAGTAATTGGATAATTCAAAATAACAATATTAATACGATACGTCATGAAAACGAAAATACTTTTAATAAGCCTACTATCTTTAGGGTTTGCTACAATGCAAGCTCAAGCTGGAGCTACAGTATATGCTAAAAATTCTGATATTAGTGATAATTTAGATTTAAGAGCCGTAGCTTCTATTTTTGGGGAATCTGCAAATCTTCAGGATTTTGAAAGAAGATTAAATGAACCAAAATATCAAATATCAAATCTAGATTTAAACG
Organism: Flavobacterium sp. AJR; assembly: GCF_002156885.1. Classification (NCBI taxonomy): domain Bacteria; kingdom Pseudomonadati; phylum Bacteroidota; class Flavobacteriia; order Flavobacteriales; family Flavobacteriaceae; genus Flavobacterium; species Flavobacterium sp. AJR. The sequence continues at coordinate 49,400 of NZ_NCWQ01000034.1, forward strand.
ATGATAATCAAGTTGATTATTTGCGTGTAATCGAAAGTGTAGAAAACAGAACTCACGTAGTTATCATACAAGCTGTACTAGATCGTGATGTTTACCAAGATGTTGCAACAATTGATTTAGAGAGAGATTCTTTTAACAAAGTTCACATACAAGTTGTTGGAAACGATTTTATTTACGGTCCAAATTACATCTATGAGCCAGTTTATACTATTGCTCCTGTAATATATACATCATTTTGGGTAACTAACTATCGTCCTTATTATTCAAGCTGGACATGGAACTACTATCCAACTTATTATACTGCATGGAGACCTTACCCAGTTTATAGATATAGAAACAATGTTAATATTTGCATTAATGTAAACAATCATTACAACTATGTAAGTTCTAGAAGAAGTAATACAGCTGTTGTAATATATAACTCTAATCGTACTTACGGATACGAAAGACGTAATCCTAACAATGGGTTTGCTCAACGTAATAGTAATGTAAGCAACAGATACGAGCTAGATCAAAGACGTGTTGCTAGTAGAGAAACAAACAGAAGAGGAAACACCTATTCTAATACTAACAGAACTACTGATAGAACTGCAACACCTAATAGAGATTATTCTCAAAACAGAACAAGTACATCTAGAGACAACAGTACTACAGCAAGACCAAGTCGTGATTATTCTCAAAACAGAACAAACTCAACAGGAACAACTGTAGATAGAACAAATACTACTAGAGATTACAATAGAGGAAATACCACTACTCCAAGAACAGAGACTACAAGAGATTATTCTCAAAACAGAACAAGTTCTACTGCAGTAACGCCTACCCCTAGAACACAAACTACGAGAGATTATACTCAAAACAGACCAAGTTCTACTACGGTTACGCCTACGCAAAGAACAGAATCTTCAAGAGATTATACTCAAAATAGAGGAAGTGCTACAAGAGATTACTCCTCTCAAAGAACGGAATCATCAAGAGGGAATTCTGAAAGCAGAACTAGTTCAGCTAGGCAATCAAGTCCTCAAAGTTCAGGAAATGATAGATCAGGTTCCGTTTCTAGAGGCGATTCAAGCCCAAGACAAAGTGGTTCTACTGAAAGAAGCAGCAATAGAAGAGGTTAATCTTTATACACTTATCAGACAAAAATAAAAACACGATTTAACGATCGTGTTTTTTTTATCTTTATTCTTCATAATTTGATGTTAATTTGTTTTAAAACAGTAAATTTGACGCGACTTTTATAAAATTAAAAAATTAAATGAGCGCATCACACAAGAACTTACATAGTAAGTTAACGTTAGGAGGTTTGTTAATCACATTAGGTATTATTTATGGTGATATAGGAACCTCTCCTTTATATGTAATGAAAGCCATTCTTGGCAAACATATAATCGAAGCTGATATTGTTTTGGGTGGTATTTCATGTGTTTTCTGGACATTAACGCTCCAAACAACCATCAAATATGTGCTTATTACACTCAGTGCCGATAATCATGGCGAAGGAGGAATTTTTGCCTTATACGCACTGGTTAAAAAAACAAAGATTAAATGGTTGATTGTTCCCGCCATTATAGGGGGAAGTGCCTTACTCGCAGATGGTATTATTACACCACCAATATCCGTTTCTTCGGCAATTGAAGGTATTAAAACCTATTATCCTAGTATCAATACTGTTCCTATTGTTATTGCAATCTTATTCGTTTTATTTACGATTCAGCAATTTGGTACAAAACTAGTAGGTAAGTTTTTTGCTCCAATGATGCTTATCTGGTTTACCATGCTAGGTACTTTGGGTGTTATACAAATTGTACACCATCCAGAAGTTTTTAAAGCGATAAACCCTTATTATGCTTATCATTTGTTATCCATACATCCTGATGGTTTCTTCGTATTAGGTTTTGTATTTTTATGTACAACCGGAGCCGAAGCTTTGTACTCGGACATGGGACACTGCGGAAGAAAAAACATTCGTATAAGCTGGATATTTGTTAAATCTGCATTGGTTTTAAACTATTTTGGGCAAGCAGCATTTCTTATTCATCATGAAGGAAAAACGTTGCAAGAATTAGGAGGTAACGGAAATCCTTTTTATTTAATCATGGCAAGTTGGTTCCAACCAATTGGTATTGTTATCGCAACACTTGCAGCAGTAATTGCTTCGCAAGCACTTATTAGTGGTTCATTTACATTGATAAATGAAGCCATGCGATTAAATTTCTGGCCAAAAGTAAAAATAAAATACCCTACTGAAGTAAAAGGTCAATTATACATCCCGTCTATAAACTGGTTATTGTTCTTTGGTTGTGTAGGTATCGTATTGCACTTTGAAGAGTCAGGAAAAATGGAACATGCTTATGGTCTTGCAATTATTTTGTGTATGATTATGACCACTATTTTACTTAATTTCTACTTGATTATGAAACGAGTAAAATTATATTTCATGGTTCCGTTAATCACTATATATCTAGCAATCGAGATTAGTTTTTTAATTGCCAATGTAACTAAGTTTGCTGAAGGTGGTTATGTAACATTAATCATTGCAGCAGCTCTTATCTCTATTATGACAATTTGGTTCCTGGCTAAGAAAATTAATAAAAACTATACTAAGGTTATCAAGATTGAAGATTATAAAAAGGTATTGATGGAATTGAGCGAAGATTTATCTATTCCTAAATATGCAACACATTTGGTTTATATGACCAATGCTAGCCGTGTAGATGAATTGGAGGAAAAAGTAATTTATTCCATTTTGCAAAAGCGCCCGAAAAGAGCCGATATCTATTGGTTTGTACACGTAAATATTTTAACTGAGCCTTATAAAACGCAATATAAAGTAACCGAAATTGCAAAAGACGATATTTATAGAGTCGATTTTAATTTAGGATTTAGAGAACCTACCAAGATCAACTTAATGTTTAGAGAAGTTATTCGTGATATGGTAAAAAAAGGGGAAGTTGATATTACGAGCCGATACGAATCATTGAATAAAAATAATATTATTGGAGATTTCAAATTTGTGTTATCTGAGAAATTCCTTTCTAACGATAATGACTTAAGATGGCATGAAAATATTATCATGAATTCTTATTTCTTTATCAAAAAACTAAGTTTATCCGAAGAACGCGCTTTTGGTTTAGACAGCAGTTCTGTGAAAATAGAAAAATTCCCAATGGTGCTTCATGCTCCAGAAAACATAGGTTTAACAAGAGTTCATTAAACCTTGATAAACATTTACAAAACACTCTTTTAATTCTTAAAAGAGTGTTTTTTTTTGGTCGAAAAATATAAAAAGAACATTCAAAATTAAAAATTTAACTTTCAACCAATTAATAGTACCTTTGCAGCTCAATTATTTAAAATGAGATTACACAGAAATTTAGTTTATACGACCATCGATTCTTTAAACGCCATATTCAATGAAGGTGAATATGCTGATAAAGTGGTTGCAAGAGCATTAAAAAAAGACAAACGTTGGGGAAGTTCTGACAGGAAATTTGTCGCAGAAACGATATACGAAATAGTTCGTTGGAAAAGATTATACAGTGAAATTGCTGAAGTTAAAGAACCGTTTGACAGAGATAACCTTTGGAGAATGTTCTCAGTATGGGCAGTTTTAAGAGGTTACCCAATCCCTGATTGGCGCCAGCTGGAAGGAGTTCCTGAAAGAAAAATAAAAGGTCGTTTTGACGAGCTTTCTAAAACTAGAGCTATTAAAGAATCTATTCCAGACTGGATGGATGAATTAGGAGTTAAAGAATTAGGCGAAAAACTTTGGGCAACAGAAATTGCTGCTCAAAACCAACCAGCTAAAGTTATACTTAGAGTAAATACGCTAAAAACTACCAAAGAACAGTTAAGAGCAATCTTAATGGACTTGAATATTGAAACTGAATTCTTAAAAAACCAGCCAGATGCTTTGGTCTTAAAAGAAAGAGCAAATGTATTCTTAACAGATGCGTTTAAGCAAGGTTTCTTTGAGGTTCAAGATGCAAACTCGCAACTTGTTGCTGCATTTCTTGATGTAAAACCAGGAATGCGTGTAGTTGATACTTGTGCTGGTGCTGGAGGAAAAACATTGCATATTGCTTCTTTGATGGAAAACAAAGGACAATTAATTGCAATGGATTTATACGAAAGTAAATTAAAGCAATTAAAATTAAGAGCGAAACGTAATGGTGCTTTTAATATCGAATACCGTATTATCGACACGACTAAGGTAATTAAGAAATTACACGAAAAAGCCGATAGAGTTTTAATCGATGCTCCATGTAGTGGTTTAGGTGTTTTAAAAAGAAACCCTGATGCTAAATGGAAATTAAAGCCTGAATTTATCGATAACATTCGTAAAGTTCAAGCCGAAGTTTTAGAGAACTACTCTAAGATTGTAAAACCAGGAGGAAAACTAGTTTACGCTACGTGTTCTATATTACCATCTGAAAATCAAGAGCAAGTAGAGAAATTCTTAAAAACAGAAATCGGTAAACAGTTTACTTTTGTAAAAGACCAAAAAATATTGGCTTCAGAATCTGGATTTGATGGTTTTTACATGGCATTATTAGAGCGTAAAGATGCTCCAGTTGTAGCTTCATAAAACTACATTATACTTATATATTAAAAAAGGTTTAACATTGAATTCAATGTTAAACCTTTTTTTTATTCTGGTTTTAGAGAATCCAAAATATTACTTCCTCTAATAAGCATTTTAGGTTCAGTATTCTCTTTGATTTTTGTTAGAATACTAATAATATCCAAATCTATGCCTTTCAAATTTTCAATTGTATCAGAACTAACAACATCTGTTTTAAATATATATTTTTCGTCAATTTTATAAGTTCCTACGTCTTTAAGAATAACTTCTCCATTTAATACAAACAGAAACTTTTTACTTTTACTTTTCGTGAATTTATTTTTAATATCATTCAGAGACATCAAATTAACCTCTTTTGGATTTTTTGAAGTAATCATTATTCTTCCTGTATAATTAACTGCTTCAATCGTGATTGTATCTTTTATCACATTAATATCTTTAATTTCGTTTACATCAAAATTTGCAAGGGCGTTTTTGTGCACAAAATTTCCATCCAAAAAAAAGGCAGGTTCATTCGTTTGTGAATGCACTCCTATAAACATAAATAGTGAGAAAAAAACAAATAGTACTTTCATAATTATAATAAGTCGAGAATTAATTATTTAAATATACTATTATTTCTCTTACCCCAACCAACCATCACGATCTAAACTACGATACTGAATTGCTTCGGCAATATGAGAAGAAATAATATCTGGAGCTGCTTCTAAGTCGGCTATAGTTCTTGCTACTTTCAAAATTCTATCATAAGCTCTAGCTGAAAGATTAAGTCGTTCCATTGCGGTTTTTAATAATAACTTTGATTGTTCGTCAAGCGCACAAAACTCACGGATTTGTTTCGTATTCATTTGAGCATTATAATTTATATTCTCGAATGTTTCAAATCTTTTAGCTTGAATTTCGCGTCCAGCCGTAACACGTTCGCGAATATGCACACTACTTTCGGCTTTATTATCATCCGCTAATTTTTCAAAAGGAACTGGCGTAACTTCTATATGAATATCTATTCTGTCTAATAAAGGCCCTGAAATCTTGCTTAAGTATCGTTGCATTTCATGTGGGGAAGATTTTTGTGGAGCATCTGGATCATTAAAGAATCCGCTTGGGCTCGGGTTCATACTCGCCACAAGCATAAAAGAAGACGGATAGGTTACGGTAAACTTTGCTCTCGAAATTGTTACTTCTCTATCTTCCAGAGGTTGGCGCATTACTTCGAGAACATCTCTTTTAAACTCAGGTAATTCATCTAGAAATAAAACCCCATTATGCGCCATCGAAATTTCTCCTGGTTGCGGATAACTCCCTCCTCCTACTAATGCTACATTCGAAATAGTGTGATGCGGACTTCTAAAAGGCCTTTGATTCATTAAGCCTACTTCTTTTAATTTTCCTGCAACACTATGAATTTTGGTCGTTTCTAATGCTTCTTTTAATGTCATTGGTGGCAAAATACTTGGTAATCGTTTGGCAAGCATTGTTTTTCCTGCTCCCGGAGGTCCAACCAGAATTATATTGTGTCCACCTGCAGCAGCAATTTCCATACAACGCTTGATACTCTCCTGCCCTCTTACATCCGAGAAATCAAATTCAGGGAAATCTAACGTTTTATAAAACTCTGCTCTAGTATCTATAACAGTAGTTTCTAAACTTCCTTTACCTTCTAGAAAATCGATTACTTCCTGTACATTCTCAACTCCATATACATCTAGACCTGCTACAATTGCAGCTTCTTTTACATTTTGCTTTGGCAGAAAAAATCCTTTATATCCTTCTTCCTTTGCTTTTATAGCAATAGGCAAAGCGCCACGAATGGGTTGTAAGCTTCCGTCAAGCGAAAGTTCTCCCATAATAATATACTTATCTAGTTCGGGAGCTTTTATTTGATCTGAAGCCACTAAAATGCCAATTGCCAAAGTTAGGTCGTATGCCGAACCTTCTTTACGCAAATCGGCTGGTGCCATATTTATAGTTATTTTTTTTCCAGGCATTTTATAGCCGTTATTTTTTAACGCAGCTGCAATCCTGAAACAACTTTCTTTGATGGCGCTATCAGGCAAACCAACCAAATGATACCCAATTCCTGCATCCATATTTACCTCAACAGTAATAGTTGTAGCTTCTACACCAAAAACTGCACTTCCGTATACTTTAACTAACATATCTGCTTTTATTTATGAAAGTAAAAGTATTTAAATATAAATTGAAAAAGCGTTATTTTGTAGTAAAAAAATTACTTTTTATTTAATTGCATAAATAGATGAATTAATTCAAAATAATTTGAGCTTTTTGAAAAAGCTATTTAGATTTTAATTCTATGAATTCTAATTCTACCATATCATCTCAATAGAATTAATCCTATTTTCTAATGCATCATAAAGGTTTTCTTGAATTACCATTAACTCTTGGTAACCTGCATTACTATTATAATCTACCGTACGGCTACTAGCTTTAAGTAATTTCCTCAAAGCTTTTCTTTCCATCGCATTAAAATCATAAGCAGCTTTTAAATCTGCGATGCTTAAATCTTCCATTTTTACTATATTCATCTTGATTTTTTATTTATGGTTACGTAAATGTAAAATGAAATTATTCTTGTAGCATTCAACTTAATTTTTTTTAACAGTATAATTTGTTGAATAATCCGTTGATAAAAAACTTTAACTTGTAAAAATCAAACCCTACAAAAATTATAATAGCGACTTCTTTGTAACATAAACAACTTTAGTATGACTACTATAAAAAGACAAAAGATGAATCGGTTATATAAAATACTTTTACTACTGCTTGCTTCCATAAATATATGTTCTGCTCAAACAATTGAAAAAGCTTCTCATAATACACCAAAAGTCATTGAATGTCCGCTTTTAAAACAAGATTTTGTAATTTTCAGGACTCAATTACAAAAATCATATCCTTCATTATATCGCTTTAACAGCAAAAAAAATATAGATCGATTATTTGATAATTATTTTTTATCTATAAATAAAAATACCACTCAAATTGATTTTTTGGCAGAGATAAAACTCGTATTGAGTTATTTGCAAGATGGTCACTTTTATGCAGGAGCATCGCCAGAGTTGAAACAATATTTTGATGAAAACGCAAAAGTCTTTCCGCTACAAATCAGGTTTATAAACGATAATGCTTATGTTGTTTGTAGCAAAAAAGGAAGTCTAATACCCGAAACTGAAATTTTAAGCATAAACGGTATTCAAATAAACGAAATCAAGGAAAAACTTTTTCAATATATTGTATCTGATGGTAAAATCGAAACCAAAAAATATGTGATACTAAATAATAATTTCTGGTTTTACTACCGATTAGTTTATGGCGAACAAGCCGATTTTAAAATTGAATATAAATCTAAGGATAACAAAATCAAAACGATTAATCTCAGTTCTGAACTATATAAAAATACCGAATGTCAAAATCAGAAACCTGATCCAGATAAATATTTATCAATCGATTATAAAAAAGATGCTATTGCTTTACTCACCATCAAAACTTTTAATGGAGAAATATTCGACCAGACAAAAGAAAATTACATTCCGTTTTTAGAGCAAACATTCAAAGAAATAAAAGATAAAAAAATAGACAACCTAATAATCGATTTAAGAGGAAACGGTGGAGGAAGAGATACTTATGGTTCTTTATTATATTCTTACCTTACAAATACTCCATTTGAATATTATACTTCTCTAGAAAGCACTTCGCAAAAATTAACCAAAAACGACCTAAGTAGTTATAAACCGAAGGAAAACCCATCTGAAGATTATTTTAGAGGTAGAAATAATTTGGCCACCCAAAAACCAAGTCTAAATAATTTCGCAGGTAAAGTTTATATTTTAATTGATGGAATGAGTTTTTCGACAACAGCCGAATTTTGTGCTATTGCAAAAAGTAACAATAGAGCCTTATTTATCGGGGAAGAAACTGGCGGAGGATATTTCGGAAATACTTCTGGCAATGCTGTAGAATTGGTTTTGCCAAACACTCAAATTTATGTTTCGATACCTACAACCAAATATGTTTTATCAGTCAAAAAAGACAAATATAGTAACCGAGGTATTTTACCCGATTATAAAATAACTCCAACTATAAACGAGTACATTCAGGACAAAGATGTTCAGCTAGAATTTGCATTAAAACTTGCAAACCAAAAAACAAAAAAATAATTCAATCTAATTCCAAAACAAAAAAAGATGTCGAATAAAATCCTTGTTCTTTTACTACTTTCCATTCTTTCTGTAAGTTCAACTTTTGCTCAGAAAGTCAAAAAATTAAAAAAGGATTCTCCTGAATTGAAAAGTGAATTATATTACGAAATTAAAAAAGCCGATAGCACTTTATTTGCAGCCTTTAATAGATGTGATACTGTAGCTTACAAAAAGTTTTTTCTTGATGATTTAGAATTCTACCATGACCTTGGAGGTTTAACAACTTCTTTTAAAAGCGAATTAGCTTCGTTTAAGGAAATGTGTGCTAGAGGAAGTAATATTAGAAGAGAACTTGTAGAAAGTAGCTTAGAAGTTTATCCAATTAAAAATTATGGTGCAGTCGAAATAGCCGTTCATAATTTTTACCATACCAATAAAGGTGAAAAAGAAAAACCAAGCGGAACTTATAAATTTATTCATGTTTGGCAGCATAAAGATGGAGAATGGAGAATCTCGAGGATCATTAGTTACGGACATGATAGCATGAAAAATGACTAGACCTAAATAGTTAACACGGTCCTATCGCTGATTTTAATAACTTTGTTATCATTACACAACTTAAAAAAAAACCGAGATGCAAACTGATAATTTATTAAAACAAATAGATTTCATTAAAGAGATTGATAAGGTAAAATACATTCAGCGCAAAACTAAATTATTCAATAGCGACAGAAATGAAAATGATGCTGAGCATAGCTGGCATTTGGCTATGATGACAATTGTACTAGCTGAGCATTCGAACGTACCTATAAATGTACTTAAAGTCCTTAAAATGGTTTTAATACACGACATTGTAGAGATTGATGCTGGTGATACTTTTATTTATGACACCACAAAAAGTCACGATAATACCGATGAAGAACGTGTTGCTGCTCAACGAATTTTTGGGCTTTTGCCAAAAGAACAAGCTCAGGAGTTTATTGCAATTTGGGAAGAATTTGAAGCTGGTTTAACCAATGAAGCCAAATTTGCAAAATCTATGGACAGGCTTGAACCTCTTTTGCAAAACACATCTAATAATGGAGGAACCTGGAGAGAATTTAATGTAGATTACCAGAAAGTTCACGAAAAGAAAAAAGTGATTCAAGAAGGCTCTGATACAATCTGGAATTATGCCGAAAATTTAATTAACGAAAGTGTAGAAAAAGGAATTCTCACGAAGAAAAATAACTAAATAAACTTTATTTTATTTCT